>JAYTIR010000501.1:0-5061 GCA_043731765.1 Burkholderiales bacterium | reverse complement strand
CCGGAGCCTTCCACCCTGTCCTCCGGATTCGCGGCGCTGGATGCCGCGCTGCCCGGGCGCGGCTGGCCGCAGGGCGCGCTGACGGAAATGCTGCTGGAGCGTGAAGGCATCGGCGAGATCCGCCTCACGTTGCCCGCGCTCGCGCGCGTGCAGGCGCAGGGGCGCGACGTGGTGTGGATCGCGCCGCCGCACCGGCCTTATGCGCCGGCGCTCGCCGCGGCCGGCCTCGATCTCGCGCGGCTGTATGTCGTGCATTGCCGCGAGCCGAAGGACGCGCTCTGGGCCTTCGACCAGGCACTGCGCGCGCCCGAATGCGGTGCCGCCTTCGCGTGGCTGTCCACCCACGATGAGCGCGCGTTGCGCCGGCTGCAGGTCGCGGCCCGCGAAGGCCGCACGTGGGGCGTGCTGTGGCGGCGTCCCGGACAACGCGGCAGCGCAACCGCCGCGCCGCTGCGTCTCGCGCTGTCGCCGCACGCGGGGCCGCACGCGGGGCCGCATGTGGGTCCTCATATGTGTCAACTAGCCGTGCATGTATTGAAACGCCGCGGCGCGGAATTGCCGCAGCCGGTGCTGCTCGATGTCGGCAGGCCCGGTTTCACGTCCACCGCCGCCATCGCGCTGCCGCCGGTGTCTTCGTCGCGCCTGCACCGCGGCACGCAATAACCGTAGTCGAAGGAGCCACGATGAGCAGCCTCTCCCACCATTTCTCGACCATGGCGTACAACAACGCGTGGGCCAACCATCGGCTGCTGACCGCGTGCGGCCAGTTGTCGCAGGAAGATTTCGTGGCCACGCGCACGAGCTTCTTTCCTTCGCTCAAGGCCACGCTCAACCACAACCTCACCGTCGACTGGTACTACGTCGATGCGCTGGAGCGCTTCGTCCGCGGCCAGCCGGTGAACAGCGCGCCGGGACGATTCTTCGAACCGGAGGAGCCGTTCGCCGTGTGCCGCGAACTGCACGCCGCGCAACGCGACGTCGATCACCGTCTGGTCGACGCGTGCGTAGCGCTCACCGATGCGCGACTCGAACTGCCGGTCGCCGTCCAGCGCAGCAAGGGGGTCATGCACGAGACGGCCACACGGCTGCTCGCGCATCTCTTCCAGCACCAGATCCACCACCGCGGGCAGGCACACGCGATGCTCGCGGGAACTCACGTCAAACCGCCGCAGTTGGACGAGTTCTTCTGCGCGAACGAGGCCCACCTGCGCGCGACGGAACTCGCGGAACTGGGCTATTCGGAGGCGGCGGTCTGGGGTGCGAAGCCTTAGGCGTCTTCCCGATCATGTGATTCGTCTGGCCGCCATGCTCTGGGCCTGCCTCATCTTCCCTTCGTTGCCGCTCGACATCTTCGCGCGCGCGCAGTCATCAAATGACACCGCGCATCCGTTCGTCGTCAGCAGCGGCGGCCACTATCCGCGCGTCGTTGCGGCGAATGCGGCAGCCCGCGAGACCGGGATCCGCGCCGGCCAGCTGATTTCTGCGGCGCTGGCGTTCGCGCCGGAGCTGCGTTCCCGCGATCGCGATGTCGATGCCGAAACGCGCGCACTCGCGCAACTCGCGACGTGGACGCTGACGTTCACGCCCAGCGCGAGCCTCGCGCCGCCCAACGCGGTCGTCGCCGAGATCGGCGGCAGCCTTCGCCTGTTCAGCGGCTTGCCGCGGATCGCCGCGCGTCTGGTCGGTGGTGCACATGCACTGGGTTACTCCGCGCGGCTCGGGCTGGCACCTACACCCGGCGCCGCGCTGCTCTTCGCCCGCGCCGGCCGCACGCAACCCGTCATGACCGCCGCGCAACTGCCCGAGTTGCTCGCACCGTTGCCGCTGACCCTGATCGATCTCGACGACGCGTTGCGCACGACACTCGCGGACGCCGGCATCACGACATTCGGGCAGGCGGTGGCACTGCCGCGCAACGGACTCGCACGTCGCGGTGGCGACGAACTCGTGCGCACCATCGATCGCGTTCTCGGCCGCGTGGCCGATTCGCGTCCACCGTTCGTGCCGCCGCCGCGCTTTGAGAGCAAGCTCGATCTCCCCGCACCCGTGCATGACACCGAGGCGCTCGGATTCGGCGTCAACCGACTGGTGCAGGAACTCGCGACATGGCTCACCGCCCGCGGACTAGGCGTCACGCGCCTGCAGCTGACCCTCGCGCACGAGCGCTATCTGCGCCAACGCGGCGTGCCGGCGACCGTCGTGTCCTTTGCGCTCGGCACACCCGCGCGCATGCCCGCACATCTCCTTGGCGTGTTGCGCGAGCGTCTGGCGCGCGTGGCATTGCCGGCGGCGGTGGAGTCGATCCTGCTGACAAGCGATGCGACCGCGCCTCTCGCCGGCCGCAATCTCGGGCTCTTGCCGGGAGATGAAGCCACGGCCGTCGAAGTCCCGCTGGTCGATCGCTTGCGCGCGCGGCTGGGAGAAGATGCCGTGGTGCGGGTGGCGCCGCACGCCGAACATCGGCCGGAGCAGGCTGCACGCGATGTCGCGGTATCGGCGGTCGGGAGCGCCAGGCCGACCGCGAAGCATCAGACCAAAACCCGGCCTGCAAAGAATTCAGAACGCGTCGCCGATCCTCTGCCCGAAGCACCGCGCCCGTTATGGCTGCTCGCGGAGCCGCAACCGCTTGCACATTTGTTCGAGATAAAACCTTGGGTACTGCGCGACGGTCCCGAACGCATCGAATCCGGATGGTGGGACGGCAGGGATGTGCGCCGCGATTATTTCGTCGCGGAGAATCCGCAGGGCGAACTCATGTGGATCTACCGCGACCATCGTTACGGCATCGACGACGGCGAGTGGTTCCTGCACGGCGTCTTTGCGTGAGTAGTGCGTCTGCGTGATAATCGCACGATGACGGACCCTGCCGGCTCACGCAGTCATCACGACATGGGCGGCCTCGCTGCCGGGAAGGTCGAGCTTGCCGAGCACGACTACGCCTTGTGGGAAAAGCGCGTCGATGCGCTGATGATGCTGCTCTCCCACAAGGACCGGCGGCTGGTCACGGTCGACGAACTCCGCCGCAATATCGAGAGCCTCGGCGCCGAAGCCTATGACAAGATGAGCTACTACGAGCGGTGGATCTACGCCATCACACAGACGCTCATCCAGCGCGGTGTCATCACCGTGGATGAATTGGGCCGCAAGATCGAGACGATTCGCGCGCGAGGCGCCACTTGACTGAAACCATTGATCCCCGATTCCGCACGGGCGATGCCGTGACGGTGCGCGAAGCCTATCCGATCGGGCACGTGCGCACGCCTTTTTATGTCCGCGGCAAGCGTGGCGTGATCGAACGTCTGTGCGGCGCCTTCGCTAATCCGGAGGAACTTGCCTATGTCAGGTCCGGGCTACCGGCGCAACCGCTGTACCGGGTGCGGTTCCTGCAGCACGACGTGTGGCCAGACTACGCCGGTCCGCCCGGCGACGTCCTCGAGGTGGAGATCTATCAACATTGGCTGGTAGCGGATGGACATACCCGATGAGCCACGACCCTCACGACGAACCCGAGCACGAACCTGAGCACGAACATGCCGATGGGCATCCGCATGTTCATCGCAGTCCGCCCCGCCCCGATCTGGACGACACGCTGACCTATTACCGCGCCATGGAAGGCGCTGTCCGCGAGCTGCTCATCGAAAAGGGGCTCTTCACCGCCGACGACGTGCGGCGCCAGGTCGAGAACATGGACGGGCGAAACGCCGGCCGCGGCGCGAAAATGGTGGCGCGCGCGTGGCTCGACCCGGCGTACAAGCAGCGCGTGCTGGTCGACGGATCCCGCGCCGCCGAAGAGATCGGACTCGACGTCGGAATGCTCAAGCTGGTAGTCGTGGAGAACACGCCGACGGTCCATAACGTGATCGTCTGCACGCTGTGTTCGTGCTACCCGCGAATGCTGCTCGGGCTACCGCCGGATTGGTACAAGAGCCGCAACTATCGCTCGCGCGTCGTACGCGAACCGCGGGCCGTGCTCGCCGAATTCGGCACCGTCATCCCGGACGTCGTGCAGATTCGCGTCCACGACAGCACCGCCGATATGCGTTATCTCGTCTTGCCGAGGCGGCCGGAAGGAACCGAAAGGTTAAGCGCGGCGGAATTGGAGGCGCTGGTCACGCGGGACAGCATGATCGGCGTCGCACTCGCCGCCGGATCCTAGGCCCGATGGGCGGCGAAAACCCGAGAGCTACCGAGAGAGCGCCGCCAAGAACGATCGACCCGCAGACGCAGCGGCGCGCCATGGCGACTGGCAGCGGCGCGTCGTTGGCCACCGACGACAGCAACGCTAGGGCGTGATCGCTACGTTGTCCCACGGCGTCGAAGCGCCGGGAAGCGTGACCGTCGCTTTGCTGGTTGCTGCAGGCACCGTGAATCGTGCCCATGTTGTCAAAGTCTTGTTCGCGGGCAGCACGATGCCAGAAATCGGACCCGCGGGCGGGTGCTTCGCCGCCAGTAGAGTGTCCTTGTCGTCCTTGGCCACCGGGATGGGCGTACGCGAACCCTGCTCGAGCAGCTCGGCGTCGTAGGACAGATGGTAGCCGTCGCTCCAGCCGCTGCCGCCCTTGGTCAAGCGTTGCGGCTTTCCGGTCTTGTTGCGCAAGGTCCAGGTGACTCGGACATCGTCGGGCCCGACGCGCTTGACCTCGACAAGCTGAATAACGACGCCATCGGGCGACACCCCGACTCCCTGGAACTCCTCTTCAGCGCAGCACGGGGTGCCCGCGAGCGCCGCGGCCGGTAGCGCACAGGCGAACACCGCGAGGAGCACATGCGCCTTCAAAGCATTCGACATGGACTTTCTCCCTTGAAGTGGGCTTGGAACATGCTACCTCAGGACAACCGCAGACGCACGCCGCAAGCGCTGAACACATTCTCGATGCAAATTCATGGGTGCGACACGGGAAACTACGCTCGCCAAACGGACCAGAACAACCGCACCGACACATAGAGCAGAGCCGCGCTGACGATCAACTTGACCGCGGGAGGTCCGAGCACGAGGGCAATGCCAAATCCACCGTAGAGCCAAAGCAAGGCTCCCGCGATCATCAGAAGGAAGCGTCGCCA
>JAYTIR010000500.1:0-4286 GCA_043731765.1 Burkholderiales bacterium | reverse complement strand
GTCGCGAGGTCGAGCGCGTAATCCGGTTGTCGCTCCTCCGGTGTACCGTCCGGCGCCGGCCCGGCGTTGACCGTTTCGGCGGCGATGTCGTTCCACGCGAGCACCGCGTTGGGTCCGTGGGGCGTGATCGCCACCGCTCGCGGCGATGGCGTCGCGCAACCCGCGAGCAGGAGTGCGCCTCCAAGCAGCAACGGCCAGGTGGCTCTATTCATGGTGTTCTCCAATTCTGGGTTGTCAGCGGCGCCGAACCGGGCACCTTTGAATCCGCACGGTCGATTCGCACGTCGTCGAGTTTATGTCGGGGTCGCCAAGTGGATCTCGCGATCCGATGAAATTGGCAAAATTCGGGGTGAATCCGTCATATCCGGTCGTGAATCCGACTCCTGGCCGGGACAGGGCACACCAGTCGTTCAGCAGCACCCACGCTGCGCGGTTGTCCGATCCCATCGGCCGCAGGGCCGATTCGCGCTGGAATCTTGCCGATTCGTCGGATGTTTTCCCGACCGGCGTTTCTCGCGCAATAATCGGGGCTCTTCGTCCATTGGCCACGACGATGCAGGCGGTATCTGCCCACAACGATGATTACGCGGCTTCGACGTCTGCCGGAGCGAAGGTGTGGCCGAAGCGCATCCTCCTCGCCGCGGGCGTTTCGCTGCTCCTGTCCTCGCAGCTGATCGTTCAGTCGAGCTTGCTCGAATTCTCGATCGGCGAGATGCTCGAGAGCACGGCGCTGTATTTCTTCGATATCCTTCTGGTAGCCGGCATGATGGTCAGCGCAGTGACCCTGGTCGACACGCGGTGGCCGGTTTCCGGATTCGCGCGCAATGCAGCGTTGCCGGTCGCGGTCGTCGCGTCGGTGCTCACCGGCATGGCCATCGAGATGGTCTTCCATTACGGCGCGGGACCGTATCCGCCTGAAAATTACCTATTGGGCGAGTCGGTGCGATGGATCGCGATGGGCGGCGCGGTCACCCTGATCTACGAAACCATTCGTCGGCATCATCGCCTGAAAGAGCGGCTGCAGCAGGCCGAGCTTCGGCACACGATCGTCGACAACGAAATGATCGCCACCCGGTTGAAGATTATCGAAGCGCAGATCGAGCCGCACTTCCTTTTCAACACGCTCGCCACGGTGAAGCGCCTCTATCGGACCGAGCCCGTCGACGGCGCGCGCATGATGGACCGCCTGGCCGAATACCTCGAGGCCGCGCTGCCGCAGATGCGCGACGGCCTGCCGACATTGACGTCGGAACGCCAGCAGGCTCGCGCATACCTGGACATCATGAAAGTCCGCCTGGGATCGCGCCTCGAGTTCGCGATCGATTCGTCCGACCCGTTGCCGTCGCCCCCTTTCCCCGCGATGACGATCGTCACGCTGATCGAGAATGCGATCAAGCACGGGCTCAATCCGCTGCCCGACGGCGGCAGGGTCGAAATCGAAGTCTTCGAAACCGCCGACACCATTGCGGTGGAGGTCCGCGACAACGGCGTGGGACTTCAGGCGGGAGCCGGCACGTCGGGTACCGGCATCGGCCTGGCGAACATTCGCTCGCGTCTTGCCGCGCTGTACGGCGATCATGCCACGCTGGTGCTTCGCCAGAACGAGCCGCAAGGTCTGATCGCCCGCGTGGAAGTTTCGAAGCGCGTCGCGCAAGACGTGGCCGCGCAACTCACGGCCGGAGTCGTGGCGCCTGCCCGGCGGTTGTCGCAGTCCGCGGCGGCCCTGACAGAAGCCGAGAGCTGGACAGCATGAACATGCAGGCACAGTTCGCAGCGCATTTCCCCGGATTCGGCCGGCATGCCGGTGCGAGCCAGGCGTGGCTTGCTTTCGGACGCCTGCTCAGGCGGCGGCTTCTTCACGTCGCTGCCCTGACGGTCGCGCTCGCAAGCAGCGAGGTCCTGTCCGGCTATTCGACGCTGATCGAGGCCGAAGCACTGCACGTCCACGGCTGGTTCATCCTGGTATTCGGCAACCGCGCGTTGTCCACGCTGCTCATCGTTGCCGGCCTGAGTGCGGCGCAGATATGGATCCTGCGAACGCACGTCCGACGCGTCGTCATGGCCCTTGCCATTGTCTTGATCGCCATGTCGATATCGGCCGCACAGCAGGCGAGCTTCTGGCCGCTTTCCGGGCCGCGCAACAGCGGCGCCACTTTTTTCCTGTATCTGGTGTGGCTGGGCATCGCCACCGGCACCCTGGCAGCGGTCCTGTACGAGTGGCAGTGGGACGCCGAGACCGTGATGGAAGCGGTCCGTGCGGCCAGTATTGCCGACGAGGCGGCCGAGCGCCGGATTCTCGAGTCGCGCCTGGCCGCGATGAAGGCGCGGATCGATCCGCAGTTTCTGTTCGCGTCGATCCGTCGCGCGCAGTCGCTTTATCCGCAGGATCCGGACACCGCCGAACGCCTGCTCCAGCGGCTGATCGAATTCCTGCGCGCAACCCTGCCGGCCCACCGCGATGCCCCGGTCACGCTTGGCCAGGAAATCGAGCTGTGCAATGCCTACATGGAAATCCAGAAACTGCTGCGGCAAGGCGGTCTGGATCATCGCGTGGCGACCAAACCCGCGATACTGTCCGACTATTTCCCGCCTTCCGTACTGCTGCCGCTCCTCCACTCGCTGTTGCCGCGAGGCTCGGCGTCTGCGCATCTGAAGACTGCGCTGACCGCGGTATCCTCCAGCATGGGAATTCGTGTGGAACTCTCCTGTGCTCCGGCGAGCCTGCCGCTGCCGGACGACGCCATCGAGGCGTGCGAAACCGTACTTCGCGGATTTTTCGGCGAGCGAGCTTCCATCAGCATCGGACTCGCCGCGAACCGGGGGGCGTCCATCTGCGTCGAGGTCAGGCATGCGGCGTCCTAGAGCGGTCCTCGCCGAAGATGAAGCGATTCTGCGGGCCGAGCTCTCGGAAATGCTGCAGAACCTCTGGCCCGAACTCGAGATCGTCGCGCAGGTGGCCGACGGCGTGGCTGCGCTGGAGGCGCTGGACGCACACGCGCCCGACATGCTGTTTCTGGACATACAGATGCCGAGGTTGAGCGGGCTCGATGTCGCGCGCCAGGTCACCCGCCGATGTCATGTCGTCTTCATCACCGCGTATCAGGAATATGCGATCACCGCTTTCGAGCAGGGCGCGGTCGACTACGTGCTGAAGCCGTTCACCCCGGGCCGGCTGGCCACGACGATCGCACGGTTGAAGGAAAAGCTGACGACGGAGCCGGCAGATCTCTCGCGCGTGCTGGAACGCCTGTCGCTGAACGCGCCGCACAAAGCCCACCTGCGCTGGATCAATGCTTCGCGTGGCAATGCAGTGCGCTTGATCACTATCGACGAGATCCTCTATTTTCGGGCCGACAACAAGTACACGCTCGTGGTGACCGCCGACGGCGAATCGCTGATCCGGAAGACCATTCGCGAGCTCGTCGACGAGCTCGATCCGAAGATCTTCTGCCAGATCCATCGCTCCACGGTCGTCAACGTCAGGGCGATCGACAGCGTCGTACGGGACCTCGGCGGCCTGCCGCGGCTGAAACTCAAGAATCGGAAGGAACTGTTGCCCGTCAGCGAACAGCACTCGCATTTGTTCAAGCAGATGTAACACTCAAATCACGAGGAGATGACGATGTCTGAAAAGATCCGTAGACCAGGTGGCGACGAATGCGGAAATCGGGACGGCGGGTTTTCGCGTCGCGATGCGCTGGCATTGCTGGTTTCGATCGGCGTGATCGGCGCCGGCGAAGCGGAAGACGCGGCGGCGCAGGATCCGGCCAAGGTCAATCCGCGTTCGTATCGCGTTGTACTGGAGAACGACAAAGTGCGCGTGCTCGAATACCGGTCGTTGCCGGGGCTGAGCGTCTGCGGCGTCGGGATCCATACCCATCCGGCGCACCTGACGGTTGCGATGACGGAGGGAAAGGTCAAGATCACGACAGAGGACGGCAAGGTGCTCTCCGCGGAGAACAAGTCGGGCGAGGTTTTCTGGGCGCCGGCGGAGACCCACTCGGTCGAGAATATTTCGGGCCGCCCGATGCGGGCCTACATGGTCGAGGTCAAGGACAAGGACTGGAAGGCATCGACCGGTTGATTGCGGATGACGCTAAGCGGATGGGAGAGCCACCTCTCGCTGCTGAAGGACTGGTATCGCGAGGGGTGACGCGCGCTGAAGCAATGCGCGGACAGCAGGAAAAGGATAGTCGTTTCAATGACCAAATGCCAGATATTGCTGGCTGGGCGGCTGGGCGCGCAACCCCGGGCAAAGCTGAATTTCGTCGTTCAGTCCGCCCGCA
>JAYTIR010000499.1:0-1599 GCA_043731765.1 Burkholderiales bacterium | reverse complement strand
GGAGGCGTTCTCCAACGGCAGGTATGAGGTACGTTGCAAGCCCCCGCTGGCCCAGTGAGCGAACTCGGGTCGCGGCGACGCTCGTGATCACGAACCGCCGTTGGCGACAGCTCCGCAGCGAGGTGGGTTCCGCCCGTGGTGTGGTGCCCGCCGCACGCCTTGTCGACCGACACCGCAGGACGTCGGTGCGTGCGTCGAAGGCGCGACGTGCGGCCTATCGCGTCGAGAACGGCGCTTGGTAGGGCTGCCCGAAGGCGACGCCTGCAATCACCGTGTTGGTCGGCCTGATGAATACCTTTCCCTGGCGCTTGTTGTTTCGCGTATCGACGAACTCGACCGGTCCGTTCACCACTTCAAGCAGGGTGGCGTCCGCCGGCGCACCGACCTGCAGCGTGCCGTGCTTTGGGATGCGGTTGATGACCTGCGCCGGATTCGCCGTCACCATGGTCACCACCTGCTCCAGTGAGAAGCCCATGTTCAGGAACTTGCTCATCACGTTGGTCAAGTAGGGCTGGCCGGCGGAGTTGCCGGAATACACGTGAATGTCGGAGGAGATGGTGTCAGGCGTGCAACCCTGAGCGATGGCGGCCTCGGCGACCGTGTAGTCGAAGCTGCCGCCACCGTGGCCGACGTCGAACAACACGCCGCGCGTTTTGGCCTCGAGGGCGGCCGGAAGCAGCTTGCCGTCCTGGACAATGTTGGTGAACTTGCCTGCGTCGTTCGGCGCGCCGGAGTAGCAGTGCGTAAGGATGTCGCCGGGTCGCAGCGTTTGTAGGATCAGCGTCATCAAGTCCACCGTTTCCACGCCGCCAATGTGGCACATGACGCGTCCATTGGTACCCGCGAGCTCGCAGGCGCGGATCGCGCGTTTGAGCGGCTCGATGCCGTGACGCGCGATCACGTTCTGCGACATGCGCACCTTGATGCCGATGGCGAAGTCGCTGTTTTCGGCAAGCGTCTTCGCCGCAACCTCGGTCTGTGCGAAGTCGATGTTGAACAGCTCGCCGACCGGAAACGCCGACAGGCCGATGTTGGCGATGTGTACGAAGGCAAAGATCCGCGTGCGTGACTGCGACGTCGCGTATCGCCGATAGGTCGCGAAGGTGCTTGCGCCCGCGTCGCCCGCTGATACCGCAGTGGTGGTGCCCTGGTAAAGCACCAACTCGTCGGCTGGGATGCCGATGCCGCTGGTGAAGACGTGCGCGTGCAGGTCGATGAGGCCCGGCACGACGAGGCGGCCTGCGGCATTCATGACGCGATTGGCGCGAGTCGCGGGAATGTCGGACTCGAGCGCCTCGATCCGGCCATAGCGCATGCCGATGTCCAGTTTGCTGCGCAGCCCCTGACTGGGGTCGAGCACCTCGCCACCCTTGATGACGAGGTCGAACTTGTCTCCCGGACCCATCGCGGCGCGGGCCTCAGAGGCGATGATTCCGGACGCAAATGCCGCGCCCATTACTGCGACGAATTGGCGACGCTTGAACGAGATCATGGTGTTCCTCCTTGGCGTGGAGAGCCGACGGGCCAATGTACACGGGCCGCCCTTTCGCGCCAACACGCCTCACTGGCGGAGCTGATCGGCAACTTTGCAGCGACGGG
>JAYTIR010000498.1:0-3788 GCA_043731765.1 Burkholderiales bacterium | reverse complement strand
CATCGGCAATCCGGTTCTCTTCGCAACGAACTCGATGATGCGCAGATTGGCCTGATGCGGAATCACCAGATCGATGTCCGACGCGGCCCTGCCGCATCTGCGCAGCGCTTCGGCCGACGCCTCGCCCATGCCGACCACCGCGCGCTTGAAGATCTCCTGTCCATCGAAGTCCCAGATGGTGTCGCCAAAGGTCACGTCCCCCTTCATCGCGTACATGAACCCGGCGCCGCGGACACGCAGGATTTCGCGCGCGTCGGAATAGCAGCCCAGTTTTTCGGCGAGAACGCCAACCGGCTCCTCGCTTGCCTGCAACACGACGGCGGCGGCGCCGTCCCCGAACAGGATCGCGACATTCCGGTTCCGCCAATCCAGGAAGGGGCTGATCACCTCGACGCCGACCACGACCGCAGTCTTGACGACGCCGGTACGGATCATGGCCGTCGCGGTCGAGAGTCCGTAGAGAAAACTCGTGCACGCGGTGTTGATGTCCATCGCCGCGGCGTTGCCCGCGCCTAGCTTCAACGAGAGACCCGAAGCGGTGTTGGGAATTTGTTCGTCGTTGGAACAACTGCCGTAGATGATCAGGTCGACGTCGCTGCTCTTGATCCCGGCGCAGGCCAGTGCGCGCGACGCGGCGACTCGGGACAGTTCAAGGCCCGATACGTGCGAAACGCGGCGCTCGTGGATGCCGGTGCGCTGCATGATCCATTCGTCGGTGGTATCGACGAACGTCGCGAGGTCCGCGTTGGACAGAACGGCCGGCGGCATGCACTTGCCCCAGCCGGTAATGGCGGCGTATGTCATGAAGTTCCCCCAATGGCTCTGGATGTGCCGCGCCGTGCCGGGGAAACGCAGCCCCGCCTTCGCGATCGTATGGTTTGAATTCTAGCAGCCGACGCCGCCTTGAACGCCTTTCCTGCGACGAAGCACCCACAGATACACGATCACGTTCAACGCGACCACGAAGGCGCCCAACAGCAACTGGATTCCTGGTGACAATCCGGCCGGATAGATCACAGGCAGGACGTATTGTTCGACGAAGCCGCCGTTGTACCCGGCCTCGCCCGCGCGCCGGCGAAGCGCGTTTTCCCACGGCGTGAGCGGGCAAATCGTTGCGGTGAACTCCACGAACGCTGCCCACGCGACCGCGGGCAGGTGCAGCACCGACCACCCGCGCCAGTGCAGCACGAGCAAGCCGCCGAACAGCACGAACACGATGAACGCGAAATGCAGCGCGACGAGGCCATCGGCCAGGAGGCGGTCCGACATCGCGGGGCCGGGCGCGGCGGCGAGCCTACTTCTTTGACGCGGATTTCTTCTGATTCGCGCCGGCGCGTTTCGCGTCTTTTTCGTCAGGCTTGTAGTCGCCGATCACGGACTTCACCGGGCACACGCCAAACACGGGACATTTCTTGCAGCCGACGGCAATGGCAACGGGACAGAGGACCATGAAAAATACTCCGGAAAATCGTTACGGGGAAACCGGCATCATGGGCGCAGTCAACGTCAATAGCCAGTGTCGTTACGCCGCGTACCAGTAATAGTAGGTGACGATACCGCCGATCGCGACCGCCCAGTAGCCGGCAAGCGTCAGCCGCATCAGCCCCTTCCAGCGCTGGACGTGAAAGCGCTCGGGCAGCAGGTCGTTCATCTGCAGCACGAGCCATGACCCCGCGAGCAGTGTGAAAATCCCGGCCAGCGCATGCAGCAGCGTGATCGCATTGCCGATATCGAGCAGCGCCTTCACGCTCCCGACCTTGAAGCTCGCGATGGACGACGCCATGATCATCGCCACCAGCGCGGCGTTGACCAGCACCCAGGCGGTCTGGTTGGCGCGATGCGCTTCGATGTTGCCGGAGCGCGCGAGAAACATCCCGAACGTGAGCCCCGCCACAAGGAAAAGCTCGAGAACGAGATTGATGTCGGCCAGCAACGGACCGTGGCCAAGGAAGCCGCCCGCGTCCGCCTTCCCCGACGCCTTGATCGCGAGCACGAGCGCCACCGTCGCGGCGAAAGCCACAATTCCGATGATGAGGGCGCGTTTGTTCACGATGTCCTCGGACGGGATCCAATTGCGAACGACCACGTTCGCGCATAGTATTCCATTCGATGAGCCGGGCGAAATCCTGGTCGACTTTCCGCGCGCTTCATGCCACTCGAGGACGTCGGACATGTCGTGGCGGGACAGAAGTCCGCACCCGCAGCGGCAGAATGGATCGCGGGCCGCTTTGCCGGCGCCGCGTCCGAAAAGTGCGCAGCCTGCAACGCCCGTACGGAAATGGGGATCAACGCGGTAAGCGCAGGGATGTCGCGCTCCTGGGCGACGCGCATCACGAAGGTCACGTCGCGGGCGATGCAGGTCCTAGCCCGTGGACTTTTCGTCGGTGGGCGCCGGAGGGGGATCCTCGGTAGCCGGAACCTCGTTCGCGAGGGATTTACGCAGCTTTTTTTCTTCTTTTTTCTGCTTCTTGGCAAGGTCTCTCTGGCGCTTCGCGAACTCGTAGTTGGGTTTGGCCAATTGGCGGTCCTTTGCGTGATGGTTTTGGGGCGGTGGCAGGGAGAGTATGCCATTTCGCGGGGCGGCGGCCAAAGGTCCCGCCGATCCCTGCGCTCAGGTGACCCACGCCCGGCCAGCAGCCTGTCGGGCCCGGGTCTCCCGAGCGTGGCTTCAATATTGGACGCGAATGCGCGCCTTTAGATCAACGGCGCGCCTCCCTGATCTCGCCCAGCGGCTTCCCGGTCAACCGCTCGATCAGGACTCGCTCACAGACCTTGAAGAAAACATAAAACACGATGCTGAAGTAGCAAGAGCCGATGATCTCGAACAATTGTTGGAGCGCGCCGTCGGCAATCACCATCGCCCCGTATTCAACGAACAGGTCGATGTTGGCCTTGAGCACGACGAACAGGTTGACCGATGTGAATCCGAACAACAGGAAAAACACGCCCATCAGCAGGAAGGTCAGCTTCGGATGCCGATAAAGGAATCCGATCCAGCGGCGCGGTATCGGTGGCACGACCAGAGTCTGGTTCAGCCGGCCGAAAGATCTCGGCGCAGCATTCCCGCATAGATTCCGGGATTCGAACCTGCAATCGGAACCGCCCCGACGCTCCTGGCATAGAACTCTGCAGGTCCGACTCCGCCAACGATGGCATAGGCGTAACCTTGCTCCCGCTGCGCGTGAAGTGCAGCGAGAAGCAACGTCCGACCCAGCCCGCGCCCGCGTTCTGCCTCAGCGACGGCCTCGGGGCCAAAGAAATTCCGCGCCGTCGCATCGTGGCAAGCGAATCCGAGAATTTGCTGACCACGAACGGCAATGAAACACGAAATCGGCAATCGGCAACACGCGATCTCGACTTCGGCCGCGAATACCGGAAAGTTCGACATTACCCAAGCCACGACAACGGGCTTCTCGGGACCCAGCGCCCGGCGAATTGTCGTTCCCTGCCTTGAGGTCGCCTCCAACGCATCCTCCAGACTCGGAAGTTCGTAGAGTTTGACGAGCATGTCCTGCATTTCCTGGCCGCCCTTTGCTTTCATGTGTCTCAACGATCAGGATGTCGCGTCCACAGCCGCATTAAAAAGTACCGCTGGGGGGAAGCATTTCGGCACACGCCTCTGCAATGGTTATCGCCGTCACCGTCGCAATCAACGGATTCCTGGCAAGCACCTCGATCTGGAGCGGGTTCATGTAAATGATGCGCTTGACCTCGGCCTCTCGCCAAAACTGCGCTGCTTTCGACCTCTCTGCGCCGGAAATGGCAACACAGATCAAGTCGATCTTGTC
>JAYTIR010000497.1:0-6089 GCA_043731765.1 Burkholderiales bacterium | reverse complement strand
CGGGCTTCTGTGCCTCGTACCAGTTACCGAGCGCGATCATCTCGTCGCGGGACAGCACCTTGGAGATCGGGGTCATGACCGGATCCGTGCGCCGGCCTTCGTTGAAGTCCTTGAGCTCGATGTAGATGTAACGCCAGCTCTGCCCGGCGAGACTTGGATTCGCAGGGACCACCGCGTTGCCGTTCGGCCCGTGGCAGGCGTCGCATATCTCGGCTTGCGGCGGCTTTGCCGGCGGCGCCTGGGCGAAGGCAGGCGCGGACGGCAGGGACAGGACGAGCAAAGCGGCGAGCGCCGCGGCGGCGCGGAGAAAGAGACGGGGGATCATCGGGTCATTCTACGTTGGACAGAAAAACGGCCACCCCGCTCGCGGAGTGGCCGCCGGTGAAACCGCGTGCCCTAGGGCAACGCGAACACGAGCACGCTGTTGCCCCGCTTCGCGTCGATCTGGTTGTTGCCGCCGGCCGCCACGGCAACGTACTGCTTGCCGCCGACCATGTACGACACCGCCGGCGCATTGACCCCTGCGCCCGCGTTGTATTTCCAGAGCTCCTTGCCGTTCCTGGCATCGAAAGCCTTGAACCAGCCATTGGCCTCGCCGTTGAACACGAGGTCACCGGCGGTGGCCAGTACGCCACCGATCAGCGGCTGTGGTGTCTTTACGCCCCACGCCACCTTGCCGGTGTCGAGATTCACGGCCACCAGCCGGCCCCATTGCTCTTCACCCGGGATGGTCTTGAACGCACCACCCAGCCACAGCTTGCCGCCGGGGTAAGGCGATGCTTCGACGTGATACGTCATGGGTTGATGCAGGTTCGCGGCATAGGCCAAGCGAAGCTTGGAATTGACCGCCATTGGCGACCATTCCACTCCACCGTTGGCGCCCGGCAGCATGCGCGCGCCGGTCGCGGTCGGCAGCACCCACATGTTCTCCTGCGGAATCATCGCTTCGGAGAACCGGATGAGCTTGCCCGTGTTGCGCTCGTGCACGTAGATGTGGCCGGTCTTGCCGCCGTGGATCACCACATCGACCATCTTCCCGGACGCGTCCTTCGCCTCGGTAAGAATGGGGGCGCTGACCGCATCCAAGTCCCACACGTCATGCGCGACGTACTGGAAATGCCATTTGTACGTGCCCTTGTCGAGGTCGACCGCGACGATCGAGTCCGTGTACAGGTTGTCGCCCGGGCGGATTGCGCCATAGAGGTCCGGCGATGGATTGCCGGCAACGAAGAACACCGTACGCGTTTTCTTGTCGATCGCGGGCGTCATCCACACGCCGCCACCCAGCGTCTGATAGAAATCGCTGCCTTTGTCGGCCAGCATCTTCTTCTCGGCCGCGATATCGCGATGCATGTCACGCCCGGTAGCGTCGTTAACTGCCCAGACGCCCTCGTGGCCCTTGTCCGGAATCGTGTAGAACGTCCACAACAAGTTGCCATCGGCGGCACTGAACGCCTTCACGAAGCCGCGCACGCCGTATTCGCCACCGTTGGTGCCGATCAGCACCTTGCCGTCGACAACCGCGGGCGCCATTGTTTCCGAGTAGCCCTTCTCCGGGTCGGCAATCTGCTTTTCCCAGATCAACTTTCCAGTCTTGGCGTCGAGCGCGACCAGCTTGGCGTCGATGGTGCCCATGAACAGCCGGCCACCCTCGATCGCGACACCGCGGTTGTTGTTGCCGCAGCACACGGTGACGATCGGACCGAGCTTGTGCTTGTAATGCCAGTATTCCTCGCCGGTCACGGCGTCGATCGCGTAGACGTGATTGAACGATGTGGTGAGGAACATCACGCCATCGACCACGATGGGCGCGGTTTCCATCGATTCGAGCACCGCGGTCTGGAACACAAAGGCGGGTTTGAGCTTGGCGACGTTGCTGGCGTTGATCTGGCTTCCAGCGTAGTAGCGCGTCTGCTCGTAGCTGCCGTTCGAATGCAGCCAGTTGTTCGTTTCCTTGGCGCCGTTGTCGAGCGCCGCCTGCGACACCGATGGACTCTTCGTCATCGGCTTGGTCGTCATCGTCGCACTACCCGTTACTTCCTGCGCGTTCGCCGGGACGGTGCACGCCAGCGCAAATGCGGTGGCGACACAAAGACCGACATTTTTCAGTGGGTTAAGCATTTGCTCCCTCCCAGACACTTGTTGGATCGGATATTCAGTGCTGTCGACAGCGATTGGCCTGGAGGCCGGGCCGCTTTGTCGCGAACTCGTTTATATTACTTTTCTCCCGCCGCTGCAATGAAAGGAGCATTGTGCAGCGCATCATTCTGCTCCGCGTGAAAGGGATTCCCGTGTTCCTGCGAAATGTCGCCTACCTGCTCCTTCTCCCCTTCCTCGCCGGCATTGCTGGTGCTCAGCCGACGGCCAACGACAATCTGTCCGTCAACGCCCGCTTTCTGGTCGCCGCGCGCAATGCCGACGCGACGGGCCTCGAGCGTGCCTTGGCTGCGGGCGCCTCCGTCAATTCGCGCAACCGGCTCGGCGAGACCGCACTCATCATCCTGCTCAAGGGTAACAAGGTCGATCTCGCGCAAAAGTTGCTGACCGTGGGCGCGGACGTGAATCAGGCGGCCGTCAACGGCATAACGCCGCTGATGACCGCGGCGTTCAATGGTCAGACTGCGATGGCGAAACAATTGCTGGACAAGGGCGCAGATGTTGCACCACTTGATCGCCTTCAGAAAAATGCCATGACGTACGCCGCCGGTTCCGGTAGCACCGAGATCGTGGTGATGCTGCTCGCCAAAGGCGTCGACCCCAACGCGATCTACAGCAATGACCTGACGGCGCTGATGTGGGCCGCCGGTTTCGGGAAGACGGCGACGGTGAAGGTCCTGCTTGCCGCGGGCGCAAAGCCCCAGCTGAAGGACAACCGCGGCAAGACCGCCGCCGACATGGCGCGCGACGAACACTTCGACGAAACGGCGGCGTTGCTCGGCGCCTCCGGCGCAAGCAAGGAAGTAAAAAAGTGAGGAAGCAAGAAAATCCCGTGCGACGCGCGGCGTTCGGGATCGGACTTCCGCACAGTCTCACCTGCTCACTTTTTCAATTCCTCATTGTTCCCAAGCCCATGCGCGACAGAAGCCCGTCGCGGTCGACGAATGCGTGCTTGAGTGCGCCCGCGACGTGCAGCATGACGGCACCGGCCAGTACCCAGCTTGTCACATAGACGATGGCACTGAACAGTTCCTTCAGGTACGGGTCGTTCCGGCCCCACGCGGGCAGCGTCAGGCCAAACAGCTTGACCGGGTAACCACTGAACACGGAACCGAGGTAGCCGGCAAGCGGTAACACGAACAACGTTACATAAAGCAATGCATGGGTGAAGTGCGCAAGCCGCACCTGCCACCGTGGCATCGCCGGGAGCGCCGGCGCCGGATGCCGCCAGCGCCAAAGCAGGCGCAGCGCCATCAGCGCCAAGATCGTGATTCCGATGGACTTGTGGAAGTTGAATGCGTCCGCGCGCAGCCCTGGCGGTTGCTTGGGGATTTCCTGCATCAACCAGCCCCACGTGAATTGGCCGATGACCGCAAACGCGATCAGCCAGTGCAGCACCATGGCCGTTCGGGTATACCGCTCAGAACGCGGCACTGATGCTCACTCCTGCGTACCAGTTGCGCCCGGGCGCAGGTTCGTAATAACGGCCGTTGGTATCCCCGACAATGACCGAACCCACATAATTCACGTTCGCAATGTTGTTGACACGAACGTACTCCGAGATCTTGAAACGCTCCACGTCCTGGGCGAAGCCGACGCGGACATTGCCGATCGTGTAAGCGGGGGCAAACGCCGCATTGATGTCGTTGACGTAGACGCGCCCGACGTATTGCACTTCGGCGGCCGCGCTGAAACCGTAGTATCCGCCGGGTGTCCACCCAAGCACCCCGAATACCTGCTGTGGCGGCACGCCAGGCAGGCGAGAACCGGCAGGGGTCTCGACCGGCGGAATGCCCGAGACGTAGGGATCCGCGAATTCGGCGAGGAGATACGTGTAATTGACGTGCGCGGCGACCCCATGCCCAAGGTCGGCGTCCCATTCGGCTTCGAAACCGCGACGGCGTGTCTTGCTCGCGTTGCGAAAGGTCGTACGTCCCCCCGTCGCCGCATTGATCACGATTTCCTGATTTGTCGTGGCCGTGAAAGCGGCGACATTGATACGCTGGTTCGCCGCCGGAAACCACTTCATCCCGACTTCATATGCGGTGGAAGTCGCCGCATCGAGTGCCAGGTTCAATCCGGTCCCGACGGGACGGTATGCCAGTTCGGCGAACGTCGGCGTCTCGAACCCCTGCCCGTAGCTCGCGTAAATATTCATGTTGCCAGCCGCGTGCCAGACGATCCCGGCAATGGGACTCGTGTTGTAGTACGTGCGTGAGCCGCTGTCGTCCGGATTGGGGCCGACGATGTAGTGGTCGACCGAATCGTAGTGGACCTGGCTCGACCGGACGCCGAGTGTCAACGACAGCGCCGCCATTACGTTCCACTGCGCTTCGGCGTAGATGTCCCCGCTGGTGACCGTGTCGTCTTCATTGCGCCGCAACGCGCCCAGTGCGCCGTTGTTGTTGACGAATCCTTGCCGCAACTCGTGCAGGCGATCGCCATCCGCGCCCACATTGATCGTCAACGGACGATCGAAAAGATTGCCGCGATAGATCAGTCGAACACCGACGCCTTCGTAATTGCGATCGAGGTCGACCACGCCGCCCGACGATGTTGCACCGCTTCCGGCCAGTGCAAGGTATTGCCGGACCTGCCGCTGCCCGCCGTACCCGGTCACGCGCAAGCTGGTGTTGGCGTTGAGCACCTGGTCCACCGCCACACCGCCTTGCATCTGGTTGATCGTCTTGTTGGTGTTGAACAGGATCGCCACCGGGTCCGCCTGGCGTGGATCGGCTTGCCACTGCGCGTAAGTCAGGCCGAGCGGGTCTTGCGTCTGCGGTTGGTATTGCGAATTGGCGATGAGCGTAACGTGCGTCGAGTCGGTGGCGTTGAACGCGAGCTTGGCATTGGCGATCTGGCGTTGCGCGGCCGAATGTTCGCGGTAACCGTCCGTATCGAAATTGCTGAAGGCGGCGACATAGCCGACGCCGTCGGCGATTCCCGTGGCCTTGACCCCGACAATTGACGTTCCGTAGCTGCCCAGGCTGCCCGTGAAATTCACCACTGGAACGGCAGTCCCGTCTTCGGTATACACGGACACGACACCGCCCGAGGCATTGCCGTACAGCGTGGAAAACGGCCCGCGCAGCACTTCGATGCGCTTGGCGGAAAGCAGGCTGAAGCTCCCGGTCTGCCCTTGTCCGTCCGGCATCGTCGCCGGAATGTCATCCTGATACAGCCGCACGCCGCGCACGCCGAATGTCGCACGGGCCCCATAACCGCGCGAACTCAGCTGCAGGTCCTGCGCGTAATTGTTGCGGTTGGCCGCGAACACGCCGGGAACCCGCACCAGCGTTTCGGAGAGGCTGATCATTGGCTGTCCGTCGCGAATCGTCGCGCCGTCGATGACGTCGGCCGACGCCGGGACATCGAACAGGCGTTCCAATCCACGGGTCGCGGTGACCGCGACGGGGTCGAGCGTTACCTCGAACGCCACCGCTGGCGTTTGGGCGGACGCCGAGATCGCGCCGGTGATGCCTGCAATGAGGACCCATGCAATGGTGCCGCGGTAAACCCAGGCGGGGCAAGTGGGCATGTTGGGGAGCGATGCGGTAGGGAAAGGGGTACGGCGTCATGTAGCATAAAAGAAATCGTCTGCAATCCCAAGCAGATACGATCCCACCAACCCGCAGCCTGTTGCGAAGGCAGTACACGATGTCATTGCAGATACCTGCTGTCGCGGCCTTCGCTGCCCTGCTCCTTGCCGGTCCGCTTTGGGCGGCCACCGCTTACGTTTCCAACGAGGGAAGCGGCACGGTCAGCGTCATCGACACGGCGACGGACAAGGTCTCGGCCACTGTCAAATACGGGAAAAAACCCCGCGGCATTGCGGTGGCCAAGGATGGATCCCGCCTCTATCTTTCCGACCAGACGGCCAACGCATTGGTCGTGATCGATCCTGCCAAGGGCCAGGCGGTCGCGACGATTCC
>JAYTIR010000496.1:0-4600 GCA_043731765.1 Burkholderiales bacterium | reverse complement strand
CAAGGCGAACCTCGACGCATGGTTCGCCGGCAAGCCGGTGCTGACGCTGATTCCCGAATTGGCGTGACCCTTCGCTCAAGGCGACGGTTCCGATGGCGTCGCCGGAGTTGGCGTTTTCCGCCTCGGCTGGAACAGCACGGCAAACAGCGACGCCAGCACCAGCGCCAGCGCGGTGAATTCCGCTACGCCCGGCCGCTCGCCCAGGAACAGCATGCCGGCGAACACGCCGACGACCGGCACGGGCAGCGAGGACAGCGACGATACCGCCACCGGCAACGTGCGCGCGAGCGTAAACCACGCCCAGTGCGCGACGGTCCCGGCCAGAACAATGTTGTAGGCGATGGCGAACCACGCTTTACCGGACAGCGTGGTCAGGTACGACGCCGGATGCGTTTCGAAAAACGGCGCGAGTAACACCAGCGGCAGCCAACCCAGCAGCATCATCCAGCCCGACAGCGCGTTCTGCGCAAACGGCGGCTTCCATTTGCGCAGCAGCACCGTGCCGCAGGCCCACATGATCGCCGCGATGAGGATCATCAGCGCGCCGGTCGGCGCCACGTTGATGTGGCGTATGTCGTCGCCCAGCAGGATCGCCATGCCGAGCATGCCCAGCAGCAAGCCGACGGTCTTGCGGCGATTGAGCGGCTCGTGCAGCACCGCCATCGCGATCAGCGTGGCCCAGATCGGCATCGTGTAGGCGATGATCGCGCTGCGGCCCGCCGGAAGTTGCTGCACGCCGAAGAGAATGAAACCGTTCCAGCCGGCGATGTTGAGGAACGCGAGCGTCACCACCCGGCCCCACCATGCGCGGGGTATCCGAATGGATTCACCGCTCCAGTGCGTGATCAGGAACATGCCCAGCGCGGCGAAGGGCAAGGTGAGCGAGCGAAACGTCAGCGGCGCGATTTCGGTCACGCCGATTTTCAGCACCGGCCAGTTGCAACCCCACACGAACGTCAGCAAGAGTATCGGCAGCAGGGCATGCGCCAGCGGATGCGCGGGGGCCTGCGCAGTCGGGGTAACCATGGCGATGAATTATCGAACGGGGAGCGTCTCGCCGTATTTCGACTGGTGCAGTTCACGCGCCTGCGTGACCCAGCCATCGCGGCGAATGCGGCCCGGGAACTCGGGTAGCTTGGCGTCGATCTCGTCGATGTCGCGCTCGCTCCAGTGCGCGATCTGCCGGTAGGTCGCGACGCCGAGCCGGTACAGCATGCGCTCCAACACCGGACCGACGCCGACGATGAGCTTCAGGTCGTCGAACGTAATGGGGCCGTCCAGCAACGGCGGCAGTGCATTGTTCTCGAGGTCGATGACGAGTTCGCGATAGCGGGCCGTATCGGCTCGCGCCTGCGCGCAATCACGCAACAGGTGACGCCGATCCAGCGCGAAGTCGGCGAGCTGGCTGCGCTGCGCTTCGCTCGTCGTCGCGGCGCGTCGCAATGCATCGTTCTCCGCGGCGAGGCTGCGCACCAGCCGCGCCTTTTCGACCGCACCAAGTGCATCGTGTTCCGCAACTTCGATTGCAGCGACGACGTCGCGGGGCAACTCATCGGGGGCGGGTGTGATCGGCGGGGAATAGTTCACCGCCGCGCGCAGCGGGAGCGTCGCCTCGGCCTCGCGGCGGCCTCGCAGCATGCCCATTCGATACGCGACGAAGACGCCGATCGCAAGCGCAATCAAGACGAGTAACGTGAGGCCGTTCACTTGGAGGGAGTCCGTACAGGTTGGCTCAAGCCGCTGGCGGGCGACAGTAGAAGTGGATTGTATGCGACCCCGCGGCTCCGCGGCCAGCGTTGCGCCGTCGCCGGCTGCTAGAATTGACGTTCGCTGGAAGTCAACTCGATGGATCCCATTCCTCCCATGTCAGCTGGCGACACGCACGCCGGCGAATCCGGCAACGGCCCGGCGCGCCCGGTGTCGCCCGCCACGCCATTCGCGAAACCGGTGTCCCGAGGCGTCGCAGCGGCAGTCGCCATCGCGCTCGCGGGTGTCGCGGGCCTCGCTTGGCTCGACACGCGCAATGGTGCGGAGGCGCTGCGCTCCGAGATCACGAAACGTCTTGTGGATGAGGAAGCGGCGCTGGCGCAGGCGAAGGCCCGTGACTCGGACCAGACCGGTGATTTGCGCGAGGCGCATGCCAAGCTCGCGTTGCTGGAGACGAGGACCGGAGAGTTGCAGGCGCAACAGGCGGCGCTCGAAGCGCTGTACCAGGACATTGCGCCGTCCCGCGATGAAATCCTGCTCACCGAAGTGGAGCAGATGCTGCTGCTTGCCAGCCAGCAACTCTCGCTTGCCGCGAACGTGCCGGCGGCACTCGCGGCGTTGCAGTTGGCCGACGGAAGGCTTGCCGGCACGAATCGCCCGCAGCTCACGTCGCTGCGCCGCGCGCTTGCCCGCGACATGGACCGCCTGAAGGCCGTGCCGAGCGTCGACGTTCCCGGCATTGCGGTGAAGCTCGACCGCGCGCTCGCCACGATTGATACGCTGCCGCTCGCGCAGGACGAGCGGCTGCCCGAACCGCCGCCGGCGCCAGCGCTTCCGGACGAGCCATCATGGCTTTCGTTCCTGCGCAGCACTTGGGGAGATCTGAAATCGGTCGTGCGCATCGAAGTATCGGACCGCGCGGCGGCGCCGCTCGTCACCCCGTCGCAGCAATACTTCCTGCGCGAAAACCTGCGCTTGCGCCTGCTGGCGGCGCGCGTGGCGCTCCTGTCCCGCGATGAATCGAGTTTCAAGTCCGATGTTGCGGCGGCCAATGCGTGGGTGAAGAAGTACTTTGATACGCGCGCCAAAGCCGTGCAGGCGCTCACCGCGACATTGACGCAAATCGGAACGACCGTGATGCCCGTGGAACTGCCGGACGTCAACGAGAGCCTCACCGCGCTGCGCACGCTGAAGGCGTCGCGCGAGCGCAGCAGCGTAAGGGCGGCGACCGCCGCGACTGCGCAAGCGCCGGCCCGCGCGCCCTGACGACACCGCAAGTCATGCGCGCCCTGTTCGCGTTCCTGCTCCTGGCGGTTATTGCAGTGATCGTCGCGTTGCTGTTCAAACACAACGCCGGTTACGCGCTATTCGTCGCGCCGCCGTATCGCGTCGAGCTTTCGCTGAACGCGTTCATCCTCTTGCTGTTTGCCGCATTCACCGTGCTCTACCTCTTGCTGCGGCTTTCCGCACGGATCGCGCGCCTGCCGCAGGAAGTGCGCGACGCCCGGCGCCGCCGCAACGTCGAGCGCGCGCGCGGGAAACAGGACGCAGCGGTCGTCGCCTTACTTGAGGGACGCTACGGAAAGGCCCGCCAATTCGCCGACGAAGCGCTCGCAATCCCGCACTCGTCGGGCCTGTCGGCGCTGGTGGGCGCGCGCGCTTCCATCGACACGCGTGAATTCGATGCGGCCTTGAACTATCTCGACAGACCGGACGCCGGCGTCGGGAGCCTTGCCGTGCCGCGCTTGATGCTCACTGCGGAAACGGCGCTGGAGAGGGGACAACCGGGCGACGCACTCACTCAGCTGGGCGAGCTGAAACGCGAGGCGGGCCTGCATACCGCGGCGTTACGGCTGGAGCTGCGGGCGCTCACCGCGGCCGGCCGGCAAGCGGAAATCCCGCCGCTGGTCGACCAGCTGGTCAAGCGCAAGGTCTACGACCCTGCGCAGGGCGACCTCGTGCGCGCCGGCGCGCACGCGGAGGCGCTGGCGGCGTTGCGCCAGGATACGGCCGGATTGCGCGCCTACTGGAATCGGTTGTCCGACGCGGACAAGCAAAATCCCAGAGTCGCGCGTGCCGGTGCGACCAGCTTTCTCATTCTGGGCGGCGATCGCGAGGCGGCGGAGATCATCCTCCGCTGCCTGGACCGGGGATGGGATTCGGAACTCACCACGCTGTACGCCCAATGCCGGACGGCCGAGCCGACGCGGCAGCTTGAGACGGCGGAGCATTGGCTGTTGCAGCACAGCCAGGACGCCACGTTGCTCTATGCGCTCGGCAAGATGTGCGAGCGGGAGTCGCTGTGGGGCAAGTCGCAGACGTACTTCGAGGCGAGCCTGGCGCTCGACAACCATTGGCGCGCGCACGTAGCGCTGGGCGAATTGCACGCAAGGTTGGGACGCGCCGACATGGCCAACTCGCATCTCGCAAAGGCGCTCAAGCTGGCGCTGACCGAACTCAACCATCCACGCTAGCTGCGTGCTTCGGTTTCCGCGGCGTAGGTAAAGCTGTCGGCGAAGAATTCTTCCGCCGGCAATCCGTGCTTTTGCGTGAATTCGCTGCGTGCCGCGTCGATCATCATCGGGCCGCCGCACGCGTAGACCTGATAGCCTGACAGGTCCGGAAAATCCACCGCTACCGCCGCGTGTACGAAGCCGCTGCGTCCCGGCCATGCGTCTTCCGGGAGCGGGTCCGACAACACGGGTATGAAGGTGAAGTTGCGGTGTTCCGACTGCCATTGGCCCGGCAGGTCCGGCAGGTACAGGTCGCGCAGCGAGCGCACGCCCCAGTACAGCACGATTTCGCGTTCAAGCTTGTGGAAGAGCGCGTGTTCGATGATGGCCTTGATCGGCGCAAAGCCGGTTCCGCCCGCGACGAAGATCACCGGCTTGTC
>JAYTIR010000495.1:0-3228 GCA_043731765.1 Burkholderiales bacterium | reverse complement strand
TACTCTGCGCGTTGGCGTTGGAGAGGGCGCCGACTGCTGAGACGGCCGCGCCAATAATCATTATGGTCGAGACGCACATTATCTGATCCTCACGTACATCCGTTTACGTTCCGCTGCGCGCGGGAAGGGCCGCCACATAGGCACGAACGTCCGCGAGTCCGGGGGTCAGATTTACCGGGGAGCATGTCCCATTCCATACGGGCTGCGGACTCCCTGGGTATTCGTCGCCCTTGCTGAACTTGAGATTATCTATGTCGGAAAGGATTGCTTCACGGGACATGTGCGCCGAAATGCGCAGCGTCGTCGCGTCGACACTGGTTGTGAGGGTTCGGGTTCCTCCCGCGTTGTCACGCGTAACTGTTACGGTCATAATTTACCTTTCACTGAAAAGGGTTTGTTCTTAAATTCCGTGGGTTCAAACGCCGGAGCGCGCAGGCAGCGCGGCGACATAGGCGCGAATGTCCGCAAGTCCGGGGGCCAGATTTACCGGGCTGCATGTGCCTGACCAAGCGTTCGATGGAATCACTGGGGGCATGGGGATGGGGTTTGGCCCGCTAAATTTGAGAGCGTCGATATCGGCAAGGATCGCCTCGCGGGTCAGGGAGGGCGAAACTCGGAGGCTCGTTCCGTCCACGGTAGTTGTAAGGGTGGTGGTCCCGCCGGCTTGGTCGCGCGTTACTGTTACGGTCATGATTTACCTTTCGTTAAAAATGTTTTCTTCCTGCTCGGCGAGCACCGGCTCGCGAATGCGCAAAGCCACGCCCTCTATGAACATGGGGTTTACCGCAACGCCGGCCTTCATGCTTTCTCGAAGTAAACGCGCGTCTGCTTTTGTCTCGGCTTCGCGGGCGTCGGCTCTTACGTCAATCTGAATTTTCATCTGGTCGCCGTACTTTGCCGGCCGCACCTTCGATAGAACCCACCGGCGGGCGTCGATCCTGTTGCGCTGGCGACTTGCTTGTGCCGCATCCTTCACAGGTTCGTCTGCGATGCTGATTATTTCGTCAGCGACGGCGTCGGCACCATCGAGTCGCGCGGCTTCAATTGCCTCCGCGAAGTCGGGGAAGGCCTTAGACCAAACGTGTACCGTGGCGCGCGAAGGCGCGTAGGCCATTCTGCAAACGTCGGCGAGCGTGCGCCCGGTTGAGATGTCCTCGCATATCCTGCGTGCCATCACTTCCGTATACGTCGTTTTGCGCCCGCTGTTTCGATTCCCCATCTTAGGACGCCGGCATGCGATAAAGCATCAGTTTTCGATGCTCTGCACAGTAGGACGAACCGGGGTCGGAACGCGCGCCGCAGAACACCAACCGCCCGTCCAATTGGCCGATTATCTTCGCGCAATCGCTTGACCGGCCGCGCATGGTCTTGGGTCCGAGAATCTTTCGCATGGTCAAGTGTTCGCGATAACCGCCAGCTTCAACGCCGGGGGATTGACAACCTGCGTGTCGATCGCGGTGTACTCGGTTGTGTTCGCTGCCATGCGGCCTTTCGCAGTTGTTGCCGTCGGGTTCGGGCCGATAACCTTCGAGCAAATAACGTCGGTGTGTACTCGAATGAGGCCTGTCCGTGCGTTGAACGCGTTCGACTGAACGCTGGCACCGCCGATCGCAATCGTCTGTTCTGCCAAAGGCGGTTCCTGCGGAACCTGCATGGCTCGGCCGTTGGTGTCTTTGCCTACGATGGCGTACTCCGTTATAAAAAGCGTGCTCATGTCTAGTCGGCGCCAACGCGCGCCTTCAGGTCGGCCAAAAGACCGTCGTATTTGGCTTTCGACGCTAATGCCTCTTTCGCCAGGTCGAGTGCGTGCGCCAACTCGTCGTTAGCGCGGGCCATGGCCGCAGCGTGTTGCTCGGCATAGGTAGTGTTCAAGGCATTCGCCGACACTTTTTGCACTTCGACTTCCGCTTGAGCGCGTTGGGCGGCGCCCATCAGGGCATCGGCCGCGGCTTGCTTTTGCGCCAGTTCGGTGCGGCCGGCATCGAGCACGGCATCGGCTGCGGCCTTCGATCTGTCGACCACTGCAGCCAGGAACGTGCGTTGCGCGTCTGCGTCCGACACCGCGATCAGAATCGCGATCGTGTCTCTAATCGCGGTGTCGGACGGGACGGGGTTTAGCATGGCTTGCGAATTCATCATTTCGATTCCTTTTTGATAGCAAATTTTTCCAAAAGTTTTGTGGTCACTTGCTTAAAATGTTGTGGTCACTTGCCCAGACGGTCCGAGAATCTAGCACCAGGCCCTGCGAACTCGCCCCTACCACCCCGTCCACTCCCCCTTGTCGATAATCGCACCAGCTTGGGCGGATCACGGCGCGCGCCGCACGGCCCGCGGAGTGTTGATCCGCGAGTCTTGCCGTCGATGCTGCTATGAGTTCAGGCACTTGGAGTTTGCGCGGCTGTGGCAGGTAGCATTGGAGTCGCAAAACTACGCAGCGCGGCGCGCGTACATGCTGTTGAACAACGAACGCACAACGAACGGGTCGTTGCCGCTGCCGCTTGTCTCAAGCCAGGCGATCAGGTTCGGACTCTTTTCGGCGAGGCGCCGCACTTCGCCTCGGACGGCCTTCAGGTTCGCATCGAAGTCTGCGCCCCACGCTTGGCGCAGTTGCGTTGTGCCGGCCGCGTTGGCATGCGCGCGTTGAATATCGTTCGGAGGCTTGCCGAGCCCATCGTTGATGCGCTCAGCAATCGCCTTGGCGATTGGTGCCGCGAGTCCAGCGCCGTGCAACGCGGTGCGCGCTTCAGTCAGTAGCGCCGTCTGCTCGGGTGTGTGTTGCTGGCCGGCCGTGATGCCGGGCAGTTCGTAGGCGTCGGGCGTTGCCAAGGGCGCCATCGCTTCGGCGAACAGCGCGTCCGTCTTGCCATCCTGTCCGGTGATCGGCGCATTGATCGCCGCGATTTGTTCGTCCAGTGTGGGCGCCTTGGCGGGTGCGGCCGGCGCCGCAGGAACGGCTGGGGTCGTCGCAGCGGGTGCGACGTATGCGATGCCCAAGTGTGCCGACTCGGATTCACTGGGGCTGAATGCGACGCCGTGCGCGGTCAGCGCTGCGGCCATGGTCTGCGTGCCTTGTGATTCGTCCATTAGGCCGCCTTGCGTGATTCGTATGCAGTCTTCCTCTCGACAACCGCATCCGCGATGTCGGCCGCTCTTGTTTTGAGAGGGGGGATCGTGTGGCGGCCCATTACCGGCCGAGAGGCCCATGGCGCGCCCAAGCGCTGGAATTCT
>JAYTIR010000494.1:0-8649 GCA_043731765.1 Burkholderiales bacterium | reverse complement strand
TGCCGGGAATCTGCACGTCGCAAACGGCGCACTTCCTGCGCACGGCCGCGCTTGCGCCGGCGGTCGTCGTGGAAGCGATCGAAACCACGACACTGTCGTTGGGGCTGACGCGCGTGACGCTTACCGTTGCGAACCACGGCTATTTGCCTACGTTCATCCTCGCCTCGGCCAAGGATCTCACCCACAACGAACAACTCTGGGCGGATGTGAGCTGCGAGGGTTGTGAACTGGCCGAGCCCAGTCTCTTACATCGCGAGATCGGTCACCTCGACGGCTGGGGCCGTGGCCTGTTCGACGGCTCGGGCGCGCTCTATTACATGCAGACCCGCGGCACCACGGGCGCGCGCACGGTCTCGTGGGTGGTGCGCGGTCGCGGCGTCCTGAACGTGAAGGTCGGCTCGTGCCGCGTCGGCTGGACCACGCGCCGCGTCGAGATCGGCTGACGGAGCGTCCTACCGCTGCCGTTCCAGGCATCCGAGGTAAAGCGCCTCGTCGGGCGGCGCGCGTTGCCGCTGCGCGCTCCAGATCACCTCTCCCAGGCACTCGAGCACGGCGTGCAGCGCGGCATGCTCGTCACCACGCGATGCGCGCAGCCGCTCGAATTGCGCGCGAATGCCCGGAGGCTGGTCGATCGCGAGTTGCTCGGCCACCGCGAGGTGCAGCGACAGGTGCAAGAACGGATTGATGTCGCCGCTCTCGGGCGAATAGTCGCGCTCGACATGCCGGTCCGGATGCTCGAACGTCGCGTGATATTCCGGGTGCATTGCGATCAGGCCGACGGCAATATTCTCCAGCGCGGTCAACGGCTGTTGCGCGCCGTGTTTTGCCCATGCGTCGATCAGGAAACGCCGGGCTTCGTCGCGCGACGGATTGAACATTCTCGTTCAATTCCTCAGTGGAGATACCGGCACGGGCGTTTTTGACTTGCCGCGAAACTCGCACAGGTCGCGGATGGCGCATTCG
Source organism: Burkholderiales bacterium (assembly GCA_043731765.1). Taxonomy (GTDB): domain Bacteria; phylum Pseudomonadota; class Gammaproteobacteria; order Burkholderiales; family Casimicrobiaceae; genus VBCG01. The sequence goes on along the minus strand of JAYTIR010000494.1, from coordinate 7,686 downwards.
GGACATTTCGGCCCGCGCGCGACGCAAGTGTACCGGCCGTGCAGGATGAGCCAGTGATGCGCGTCCTGCTTGAACTCGTCCGGTACGAATTTTTCCAGCCGGCGTTCGACTTCGTCGACATCCTTGCCGGGTGCCAATCCCGTGCGATTGGCGACGCGAAAGATGTGCGTGTCGACGGCAATCGTTGGCTGGCCGAAGGCCGTGTTCAGCACCACGTTCGCGGTCTTGCGTCCGACACCAGGCAAGGCTTCCAGTGCCGCCCGTGTGTCGGGCACCTTGCCGCCGTGTTCGCGCACGAGAATTGCCGCCAGCGCGACGACGTTCTTCGCCTTGTTGCGGAAAAGTCCGATCGAGTTGATGTATGGAACAAGTCCATCGACACCCAGCTTGACGATTCCCGCCGGCGTGTTGGCGACCGGAAACAGCTTGGCCGTCGCCTTGTTGACGCTCTTGTCGGTGGCCTGCGCGGAAAGCACGACCGCGACCAGTAATTCGAAAGGTGTCAGGTGCGCAAGTTCGGTGGTGGGGTGCGGATTGAGTGAGCGCAGGCGCTCGAAAATTTCGCGCCGTTTTTCCGGATTCATTTGGCGACGGCGGCGTTGCCACCGAGTTCTGCCAGGCGCTTGAGGCGCGCGACTTCGTTGGCCTTGAGATAAGCGTCGTCCTTCAGCAGCGCGTATGCCTTGGCCGCCCACGGAACCGCGGCGGCCTTGTTGCCGCGAACAATCGCGATTTCCGCGAGCTCCTCGTAGACGTAGCCGTCGGCTTCGCCGGCCTTCTCCGTTTCGACGACGAGTTCCAGCTGAATGGCTTCCGCGTCCTCGAGTTTCCCGGTCGCGCGAAGCCCGCGCGCGACCGTCCACTTCGCTTCGCGGATGGGACCGGGTTTTCCTGCGGCTTCGCGGAGCGGCAGCGCCTTCTTCCAATGAACGAGCGCGGTTTCGGAATCGCCTGCGTCGAAATAGGACCAGCCGATGTTGTGGTTGAGCGAGGCCGCCCATCCGCGGGCGCGGGGATCGGACGACGCTTCGGCGGCGGCCAGTGCCTTGCGATTCCAGCCGAGCTGCTCGGAATTCGGTGTCGCAATGCCCAGCATGTGCAGCGCGTCGACGCGATAAAAATCCGCACCCGGAACCGTGTCGCGATCCCACCGCGCGACGGCTTCGTTGAACAGCGGTATTGCCGCAGGCTTGTCGCCGCCGGAGTTGCGCGTGCGACCGCGTTCCAGCAGGTAGCGGATGCGCACCCGCACCGGAACCTGGTTGAGCTTCCCCGCCACCGTGTCGAGCGTTGCATCCGCTTCGGCGAACTTTCGTTGCATGCCTTGGGTACGCGCGATCTGCGTCGTGGTTTCCAGCGCTTCACGCGAACCGGCGGGATGTGTCGCGAGTTCCGCTCGAAAGCGCGCTTCGGACTCCGCGGGCTTGTTGTAGTCCCACAACTTGTCGAGGCGTTCAGAGAAATCGGTGGGGGCGGTTTGGGCCATGGCGAGGGAAGTCTTCAGGAGAGTGGTGAGTGCGAACAACAGCAGCAGGGGTCTTGCCTTCGCGTAACAACGAACGGTCATGATTTCACTGGCGTGCCCGTTCCGCGCCGCGCCCGCGCTCGCGCGAGTGCGGCCGCCACGGTCTCTTGCCGGCGTGCACGATCATGGTTGCCTGTCGTGTCTGCGGCGGGGATAGCGCGCCGGGCGACGCGTTCGTTCCGAGCCAGCCGCACAGCGCGCCCGACAAACCGTTCCCTCGCCGAGGCCGCGTCATCATCGGTCCACGCGCGTCCGGCCGGCCGCAACGCGATGCAGTCGACGGGGCAGGGCGCGACACACAGCTCGCATCCGGAGCAAAGCGATGGCAGCACCGTGTGCATCCGCTTTTGCGCGCCGAGGATCGCATCGACCGGACAGGCCGCTATGCACAGCGTGCAGCCGATGCACGCCGCCTCGTCGATGATCGCCACCAGCAACGGCCCGTTCACGCCGCATTCCGGATCGAGGGGCTTCGCCATGCGTCCGGTAAGCGCGGCGAGCGCAACAAGCACGGGTTCTCCGCCCGGAGGGCAGCGATTGATGTCGGTGGTTCCGTTTGCGACCGCATCGGCATAAGGTCGGCACGCCGCATAGCCGCAACGCGTGCATTGCGTCTGCGGCAGTACCGCGTCAATGCGGTCGGCGAGCGAGGGGAGCGAACTATCCACGGTGCGCATTTTACCGCTCACGGCGTGTAGACTTCGCGCGTGTAGAAGGGGGCAAGTCGAGAAGCCTACCGCCGTAACTCAAGTGTCCGCCGCCCAACTCCCGCCCGCTCCCTACGTCGACGCACCGCTTGAGCGCGGTTTCCGCGCGCGGTTCGCAGGCTGGATGCTGAGGCTCGGGGGATGGCGCGTGGTTCTCGCGCAACCCGTGCCCATGCGCTGTGTCGTCGTCTACTACCCACATACGTCCAACTGGGATTTGCTGATCGGCCTCATGGCGAAATGGCTGGTCGGCGTTCACTTCCGGTTCGTCGCGAAGGATTCACTGTTCGCCACGCCCCTGGGACCGTGGATGCGGCGGTGGGGCGGCATTCCGGTCGACCGCAGCGGGCATACCGGCGTCATCGCGCGGCTCGCCGCGCAATTCACGGAGCACGATGATTTCAGGCTCGTGGTCGCGCCGGAAGGCACGCGCGGCCGTACCGAGCAATGGAAGAGCGGCTTCTACCACCTCGCGCGCACCGCGAAGGTGCCGCTGGCGCTGTCGTTCATCGATTACCGGCGGCGCGAAACGGGCGTGGGCGGCTACATCGAATTGACCGGCGATGTTGCCGCTGACATGGCCCGCATCGCCGCGTTCTACGCCGACAAGACGGCGAGGCGGCCGGAAAACGCCGGCCCGGTCCGGCTCGACGAAGGGTCGTGAATTCAGCGGGTGGCGGGCAGGTCGCCGGCCTGCGCCCACCTATTCAAGCAGATGTAGCGGAGCGAGGGCACAATGCGGGTTTCCTGCGCCCGCGCCATGTTTCCTTCCCATCCGCCGTCAGACGCGCAATTCCATGGTCACGATCATGGGGTGCATGCGCACGTCCCCACCGATGTGGTGAGTGGGCCGGGTGTACAACGCGCGTTATTGCTGGCGCTGCTCCTGACCGCGGGCTTCGCGGTCGTCGAAGCTATCGGCGGCTTTCTGGCGGGTTCGCTGGCGCTGCTCTCCGATGCGGGGCACATGGTCACCGATGCCGCTGCGCTTGGACTGGCGCTGTTCGCCAACGCGATCGGACGGCGGCCGCCGTCGCGACGCGCTTCCTACGGTTACGGTCGTGCGGAAGTGTTAGCCGCCTTCGTCAACGCGATCGTGATGCTTGCCGTGGTCGCGGCCATCGCGATCGAGGCCGTGCGCCGGTTGCTCGAGCCAAAGCCGGTCGCCGGCGCGATGGTGTTGGGCATCGCACTCGCCGGACTGACGATCAACATCGCTTGCGCATGGCTGTTGTCGCGCGCTTCGGGGTCGCTCAACGCGCGCGGCGCGATGATTCACGTCTTGGGCGACCTGCTGGGTTCGCTCGCCGCGATCATTGCCGGCGGCGTCATCATCGCGACCGGGTGGATGCCGATCGACCCCATCCTGTCGATCGTGGTCTCGCTGCTGATTCTGCGTTCGACGTTGCAGTTGTTGAAGCAGTCGGCGGGCGTGTTGATGGAGGGAGTTCCCGAGCATCTTGATTACAACGCGATTGGCCAGGCCCTGGCGCGCCTGCCCGGCGTCACCGGCGTGCACGACCTGCATGTCTGGAACATGACCGCCGAGCGCGCCGCGCTCTCCGCGCACATCGTGCTGGCGGACGGTGCCGCATGGCCGCAGACTTTGGCGGGCGCGCAGCGAATGCTCGCGCGGGAGTTCGCCATCGAGCATGTGACGTTGCAGCCGGATTGGCCCGCGGCCCCACCGGGCGGAAAGGTGATTCCCGTGGCGGCGCTCGAATCCGGCGCCGTGCAGGATGCAGGCTCCTAGACCGGGATCAAAGCCACTTCACTTTCTTGAAATTGAAATACAACCATACATCGACGATCACCATGATGGCCACGGCTGCCGGATACCCGTAGGTCCAGTCCAGTTCGGGCATGTTCTTGAAGTTCATGCCGTAGACGCCGGCCACCATCGTTGGCACGGCGATGATGGCGGCCCAGGCGGCGAGTTTCTTGGTCACTTCGCTCTCGGCCAGCGAGATCATTCCGAGGTTGACCTGTATCGCCGTGGTGAGCATGTCGCGAATGCCTTCGATCGTCAGGTGGATGCGATGCAGGTGGTCGTACACGTCGCGGAAATATTCACCCATGCCCGTGCAGATCTGCGGCACCCGGCCGCCGAATAGCCGTCCGGTCGCTTCCATGAGCGGTTCCACCGCGTGCTTCAACACCATGAGTTTCTGCTTCAGCGCATACAGCGCCTCGATGTTCGAACGCGCGGCATTGCGCACGAAGATCTGTTCCTCGATCTTTTCGAGTTCGGTTTCCAACCCGTCAAGGATTGGAAAGTAGCGGTCGACCACGTTGTCCATTAACGCATAGAACACATAGCCCGAGCCGTGCTTGAGCAATTCGGGCTCGCGTTCGGCGCGGGCGCGCACGGCCGCGAAGCCCACTTGCGCTCGTTGGCGCACCGAGAGCACGTAATTGCTTCCGACGAAGATGTCGACCTCGCCTGCCAGCAACTCGTCCTCGCCTTCGGGTGTTTTCGTCTGCTCGACGGTATGCACGACCGCGAACAGCGAGTCGCCGTACTCCTCGATCTTGGGCCGCTGGTGGCCGTGACGCGCGTCATCGACCGCCAATTCGTGCAGTCCGAATTCCTCGGCCATCTCGTCCAACTCTTCCGGCGAAGGCTCGAACATCGCGACCCAGACGAAACAATCGGGCCGGTTCACGTACTCGCTGATATCCTCGGTCGGAATATCGGCGAGCTTGCGGCCGTTCTGGTAGGCGACACAGCTGATGAGCATGGCGGCAGGGTGGAATGCGACGTGCGGTCGCCGCATGATAGCCGTGCATGCCCGGTGCAGCTACCTCGGGCGCGCAACTTGAACGTGAGCAGCAGGCGCCCGGAACGCCATTTCGAATGCCATGGCGATGTTATACTGTAACTGACCCGCGGTCATTTACGTGATTCGATACTTCCGGTAACCGCCTTTGCCCGCATCGCTTGCCTAACTCCACTTCATCGTCGGCGCCCGCGGTCGCGGCCTCCCGCCATCCGCGCGAACTCTCGATTCTGCTGACGCTGGCAGCGATGCAGTTCACGCACGTCCTCGACTTCATGATCATGATGCCGTTGGGGCCGCAGTTCATGCGGATCTTTGTACTCGACCCGCAGCACTTCGCCTTCCTCGTCTCGGCGTACACGTTTGCCGCAGCCTTCAGCGGGTTCGTGTCCGCATTCTGGATCGACCGCTTCGGCCGGAAACGCGCGCTGCGCACGATGTATGCCGGATTCATCTTGGCGACGGCTTTGTGCGGCCTGGCGCCGAACTACCCGCTGCTGCTGCTGGCGCGGATCGTCGCCGGAATTTTCGGCGGGGTCATCGGCGCCCTGGTCATGACCATTGTCGCCGACGTGCTCCCGTACTCGCGTCGCGCCCGCGGCACAGCGCTGGTGTCGTCGGCGTTTTCCTTGGCCGCCGTTCTGGGCGTGCCGTTGGGCCTGTGGTTCGCCGCGCAATACTCGTGGCGGATGCCGTTCCTGGCGCTTGCGGCGCTGAGCGTGGCGGTCGGCGCGTTCACCTGGCGCGTGTTGCCGCCGCTCGACGCCAACGTCAAGGACGCGCCGCGCCGGAATCCGGTCGCGCAGTTCCGTGCGATATTCGGTGACCGCAATCACCTGACCGCGTTCGCGTTCATCGTCGCGCTGATGCTTTCCGTGTTCACGGTGGTCCCCTTCATCGCGCCCTACAACGTCGCCAACGTGGGCCTGACCGAGGCGGATCTGCCGTACATCTACTTCGCCGGCGGCTTGACGACATTTTTCACTGCGCAGGTGATCGGTTACCTCGCGGACAAGTACGGCAAGAAGCGTATTTTCACGATCGTGGCGTTGCTGTCGCTCGTCCCGATTCTGGTGACCACGCATCTGCCACGGGTGCCTCTTGCCTGGGTCATTGCCACGACCGTCGTGTTCTTCGTGTTCGTGCCCGGCCGGTTCGGTCCCGCGATGGCGCTGGTGACGGGGAGCGTGTCGCCGCGGCTGCGCGGCAGTTTCATGAGCTTCAACGCGTCGGTCCAGCAACTGGGCTCTGGCGTGGCGACATTCATTGCTGGGCTCATCATCGGCCGCGCCGCGGACGGCAGCCTGACCCACTACAGCTGGGTCGGCTGGCTTTCGGCCGGATTCACATTGCTTGCCGTCTGGCTGGCGTGGCGCATCCATGTCGTCCCCGACGGCAGCAAGGCGCCGGAATGACTTCGCTGCCGCTTTGGACGCGGGCGGGGCGGGCGGGTAAAATCGGCGCCTTGTTTCCCCGACGCGCGCGCCGATGATCATCACGTCACTGCTCGACACCGACCTCTACAAATTCACGATGATGCAGGTGGTCCTGCATCATTTCCCGGAGGCGCAGGTCGAATACCGATTCCGTTGCCGCAATGCCGACGTCGACCTCTCGCCCTGCGTCGGCGAGATCGAGGCCGAGATCCGCGCGCTGTGCGACGTGCAGTTCACGCGGCACGAACTCGACTACCTGCGCAGCTGGCGCTTTTTCAAGAGCGACTTCGTCGATCTCCTGGGCCTTTTCAACCTGGACGAGCGATTCATCAAGGTGTCGCGCATTCCCGGTTCGCCAGGCGAGATCGACATCACGATCAAGGGACCGTGGCTGCACACGATCCTGTTCGAAGTGCCTGTGCTCGCGATCGTGTCCGAGGTCTACCACCGCAACACCAATCCGCAGCCCGACTTGAACGAAGGGCGCCGGCGCCTCGCGGCGAAGATTGCGCAGGCAAACACGGTGGGCGAAGGCGAATTCCGCATCGCCGATTACGGCACGCGCCGCCGGTTTTCGCGCAGCTGGCAGGACGAGGTGGTGCGCACGCTTAAAAGCGGTCTCGGCGCGCACTTCGTCGGCACCAGCAACGTGCGCTGCGCGATGGACCACGGTCTCACGCCGCTGGGCACGATGGCGCACGAATACCTGCAGGCGTGTCAGGCGGTGGGACCCCGGCTGCGCGACTCGCAAGTGTTCGCATTCAACATGTGGGCGCGCGAATACCGCGGTGATCTGGGGATTGCCTTGTCCGACGTGTGCGGCATGGATGCATTCCTGCGCGACTTCGACCTCTTCTTCTGCAAGCTGTTCGACGGCGTGCGCCATGATTCCGGCGACCCGTTCGAGTGGGGCGAAAAGCTGATCGCGCATTACGAGAAGATGCGCATCGACCCGCGCACCAAGACCATGGTGTTCTCCGACAGCCTCGACATCCCGCTCGCCATGCGGTTGTTCGAGTATTTCAAGGGCCGCGTCCGGACCTCGTTCGGCATCGGCACCAATCTCACCAACGACCTGGGCTATGAACCCCTCCCGATCGTGATCAAGATGACCCGCTGTAACGGGCAGCCGGTCGCCAAGATCAGCGACGAGCCGTCGAAGGCGATGGACTACGACCCGTCCTACGTCGCGTATTTGCGTGAGGTCTTTCAGGTACCGGAAACGCCTCCGCTTGCCG
>JAYTIR010000493.1:0-5528 GCA_043731765.1 Burkholderiales bacterium | reverse complement strand
GGCGCATTCATCACGGTGCCCTATCTGGAGCGATGCAACGTCAGGATCCACAACGCGGTCGCGACGTCCGCGGCGCTCGGGCTGCCGATTGCGGCATCGGGGACGGTGGGCTTCGTCCTCACCGGACTGAGGCAAACAGGATTGCCCGCGCACAGCCTGGGCTATGTCTACCTTCCCGCGCTCCTGTGCATCGCGGCCGCAAGCATGTTGTTCGCCCCCGTCGGCGCGAGACTGGCGCATCGCTGGCCGGTGAAGACATTGAAACACGTGTTCGGCTGCATGCTTTTCGGCGTCGCCACCTTCATGATCTGGAAGGTTGCGACAGGCTGACCCCATTCATGCGCTGGCTGTGCGCAACCGCGCGAGAATCTTCGCAATAACCGGCCAGAACAGCAGGACGAGGGCGAGCGCCGTGATGCCGCCCACGAGTCCGTTCGAGAAAAAGATGCGCATGTCGCCCTGCGCGATCAGCATCGATTGGCGGAACGAGTCTTCGGCACGGTCGCCCAGCACCAGCGCCAGCACCATCGGCGCAAGCGGATAGTTGAGCTTCTTGAACATGTAGCCGATGACACCGAACAGCATCATGAACCAGATGTCGAGCATCGCGCCGTGCACGGTGTACGCGCCGATGGCGCAGATCACCAGGATGACCGGGGCGATGATCGAAAATGGAATGCGCAGGATCGCAGCGAACAGCGGCACGCAGGTGAGCACGATCACCAGGCCGAACAGATTCCCCAGATACATGCTCGCGATCAGGCCCCAGACAAAATCTTTCTGCTCGACGAACAGCAACGGCCCCGGCTGCAGGCCCCAGATCAGGAGGCCGCCCAACAGGACCGCGGCCGTGGGCGAGCCCGGAATGCCCAGCGCCAACATGGGCAGCAACGCCGACGTTCCGGCTGCGTGCGCCGCGGTTTCCGGTGCAATCACGCCCTCGATCTGACCGGTTCCGAATTTGTCCCCGTCGCGCGACATGCGTTTGGCGACGCCGTAGCTCATGAACGAAGCTGGCGTGGCGCCGCCGGGCGTGATCCCCATCCAGATGCCGATGAGGCAGCTTCTTACCAACGTGACCCAGTACTTCGGCAGACTGGCCCACGTCTCGAACACGACCTTCGGGTTGATCCTGGCCGTCTTGCCGCTGAATGACAGGCCCTCCTCCATCGACAGCAGAATCTCGCCAATGCCGAACAGCCCGATGACGGCAATCAGAAAATCGAAACCGCGCATGAGATCGGTAAAGCCGAAGATCAGACGCAACTGTCCTGTGACCGTGTCCATGCCGACCGCCGCGAGCGCGAAGCCCAGCATCATCGCCGCCAGCGTCTTCCAGGCCGAACCCTTGCCCATGCCGATGAAACTGCAGAAGGTAAGGAGGTACACCGCGAAAAATTCCGGCGGGCCGAATTGCAGCGCGAATTTCGCGACTAGCGGCGCCAGGAACGTGATCATCACCACCGCGACGAACGCGCCGACGAACGACGACGTGAAAGCGGCGGTCAGTGCTTCGCCCGCGCGTCCCTGTTGCGCCATCGGATAACCGTCGAAGGTCGTCGCCACCGACCAGGGCTCGCCGGGAATGTTGAACAGGATCGACGTGATGGCGCCGCCGAACAACGCGCCCCAGTAGATGCACGACAGCATGATGATCGCCGAAGTCGGCGGCATGGCGAAGGTCAGCGGCAGCAGGATGGCGACACCGTTGGCGCCACCCAGGCCGGGCAGCACGCCGATGATCACGCCGAGCACGATGCCGATGGTCATCAGCAGCATGTTGAATGGCGTCAGGACAACGGCAAATCCCTGGAACAATGCATTGATTTCGACCAACGGAACTCCCCTAGGAAAACGCCGCGCGGCGCGCCGCCAACACTGTCAATAACCGAGTAAGCGCAATGGATCGAGGGTGCCTTTCCACAGCGGCACCTTGAACCAGACTTCGAACATGAGAAAAAAGCTCGCGTTCACCAGCACGCCGACGGTGACGCTTTTCAACCACGAATATTTGCCCAGCCAGACCATGAACAACGCGATGTAGACTGCGGATGCCAGGTAGAGCCCGACGTATTTCACACAAAGCACGTAGAAGAGCGCAGGGATCAGCACCGTCAACACCAGCTTCAGGCGCGACCAGGTGACGAACAACTCGCCGCGGCGGCCTTTGTCGCGCAGCGCCTGCGCCAGCGTCGCCAGGCTGGCGATGCAGATCAGCAAGCCGATGTAGAACGGAAAGTAACCCGACTGCGGGCCATCGCTGCCCCATTTTGAACCTAAGCGGTAGCTGTCGAATACGACGACCAGGCCAAAGACCAGCAGCAGAATCGCAACGGCGATGTCCATCGTGCGCAGCGAGATACCTTCGCGATCGGCGGCAGCAGGTAGCGGAGTTTCATTCATGGTGAAAAATTGGACGTTGACGTTGCAGAACGCCGCGCGACGCGTTTCATGTCGCCCATGGCAAGACCGCGCGGGAGCGGCGCGCGGTCTTGATCTGAACTACTACGGCTTGGCGAGGAACCCGGCTTCCTTCATCAGCTCGCGATGGATGTTTTCGGTCTGCCCGACCCACTTCGCGTACTCGGCGCCGGTCATGAAGGTCTGGTTGAAGGCGCCGTCTTCCATGAACTTTTTCCACTCCGGCGTTTCGCGCACTTTCTTGAACAGGTTGACGTAGTAATCGACCTGCTCTTGGGTCACGCCGCCCGGCATGAAAATCCCGCGCAGCATCAGGTAGTCGGTCGGCAACCCGGCGTCCTTGCAGGTCGGGATGTCGTTCCAGGACATCGTGTCCGTGACCTTGGTCTTGTACGGCATGCGCGTGTCATCGAACACGCACAGCGGCCGCAACTGGCCGGCCCGCCACTGCGCGACAGCCTCGATCGGATTGTTGACGCTCGAATCGATATGCTTGCCGACGAGTTGCACAGCGACGTCGCCACCGCCCTTGAACGGCACGTAGGTGAACTTCACCCCGGCGGCTTTTTCGATTGCGACAGTGATGATCTGATCTTCCTGCTTCGACCCCGTCCCGCCCATGATCTTGGTCGGATTTCCGGCCTTGACCGCCTGCAGGTAGTCCTTCGTGGTCTGGTAGGGCGTGTCGGCGTTGACCCACAGCACGAACTGGTCGAGCGCCAGCATCGCGACCGGCGTCAGGTCCTTCCAGTTGAACGGAACGCCCGTGGCCATAGGCGTCGTGAACAGGTTGGACAGCGTGATGACGAGCTTGTTCGGATCGCCCCGGGCCTCCTTGACGGCGAGAAAGCCTTCAGCGCCGGCGCCACCCGCCTTGTTGACGACGATCAGCGGCTGCTTCATCAGGTTGTTCTTGGTGATGACGCCTTGCAGCAGCCGCGCCATCTGGTCGGCGCCGCCGCCGGTGCCCGCCGGTACAACCAGTTCGACCGGCTTGGTGGGCTCCCACGCCGCGAATGCCGACTGGGTCGGGAGCACGAAAATGCCCGCCAGCGCAAAGCACATCACGCGTGGCAGCTTCAACGTTGAATGTTGGGACATTTGACACTCCTCCAATGGATACGACTTTCGGGAACGCTTGCTCGCTTGGCGCGATTTCGTGGCTCCCGCCTGTGAATGATCATCCGAAACGGCAACCGATGCAATTGACCGCCATTACCCCCACACTGTTTGACACCACCGGAAATGATTCATGCGTCGCCGTCAGAGCAGTCCCGCTCCACGCGCCCACTGATATTTGGCGCCGAGCACCGCGACGGGAATTTCGGTCGAATACGCGTAGGCCGGAATGCCGTGGGCATAGAGGTATTCCGCGGCCTCCTCTACTTCCACGTCGCCCGCCAGTGACGCGACGACGGGCTTGTCGATGCCCTTGGCCCGCATTTCCTCGACCACCTCGACCATGATTTTCGCGAACACCATCGGCGGCGTGACGATCGTGTGCCAGTAGCCCAGGATCAGTGCGTGTATGCGCGGGTCTTCGAGCCCGAGGCGCACCGTGTTCTGGTAGGTTTTCGGGGGTTCGCCACCCGTGATGTCGACCGGATTTCCCGCCGCGCCAAACGGCGGGATGAACTTGCGGAACGCCGCGTCGAGGTCGGGCGGCATCGCCATCAGCGAGAGCTTGTTGTCGACGCAGGCATCGGACAGCAATACGCCGGAGCCTCCCGCGCCGGTGATGATGATGATGTTCTCGCCCTTGGGTGTGGGCAACACCGGAATGCCACGCGCGAATTCCAGCAGGTCGCGCAGGGAGCGGGCGCGGATCACGCCCGACTGCTTCAGCACGTCCTCGTAGATCTTGTCGTTGCCGGCCCGCGCGCCGGTATGTGAGCTTGCCGCACGCGCGCCCATGCTGGTGCGGCCGGCTTTCAGCATTACGACCGGCTTTTTCTTCGACACGCGCTTCGCGACTTCCGCGAACGAACGGCCGTCCTTCAGGTCCTCGCAATGCTGCGCGATGATCTGCGTGTTGTCGTCCTGCTCGAAGAACGTAAGGAGGTCGTCCTCGTCGATGTCGGATTTGTTGCCGAGGCCGACGATCGCCGACACGCCCATCTTCGCCGAGCGTGAAAAGCCGATGATCGCCATCCCGATGCCGCCCGACTGCGAGGACAGTGCGGCGTGGCCCTTGACGTCATATGCCGTGCAGAAAGTCGCGCACAGGTTCTTCCACGTGTAGTAGAAGCCGTAGATGTTGGGACCCATCAGCCGCACGTCGTACTTGCGCGCGATGTCAACCAATTCCTGTTGTCCCGCCATGTTGCCGGTTTCGGCAAAGCCCGACGGGATGAGGACGGCGCCGGGAATCTTCTTTTCGCCCACTTCGACCAACGCGGCCGCGCAAAATTTCGCGGGGATCGCGAACACGGCGACGTCGATCACTCCGGGAACATCCTTGACGCTCTTGTAGGCCTTCTTGCCCATGATCTCGTCGGCGGTCGGGTTGATCGGATAGATCGCGCCCTGATAGCCGCCGTTGATCAGGTTCTTCATCACCGAGTTGCCGATCTTGCCCGCCTCCGACGACGCGCCGATCACGGCGACGGCATCGGGTTTCATGATGCGGTTCATCTGGCGGACGATGGTCTCCTGGCTTGGTCGGTAGCGCACGGGCGCGGGCGTCCAGTCGACGACGATGCGGACGTCGGCCGCGATCGCGCCGCTCTTGGTCGCGAACACCGGATTCAGATCCATTTCCGCGATTTCGGGAAAGTCATTGATGAGTTGCGACACATTTTCGATCATGGCCGCGAGCGCGGCACGGTCGACCGGGTCGGCGCCGCGCACGCCCTTCAAGATTTCCGCGGCGGCGATGCCGTCGAGCATGGACAAGGCATCCTCGCGCGACGCGGGCGCCAGGCGAAACGTGATGTCCTTCAGTACTTCGACCAGGATGCCGCCAAGTCCGAACGCGACCAGTTTTCCGAACACGGGGTCGGTGACCGCTCCGATGATGACCTCCTGTCCACCGGCCAGCATCTGTTGCACCTGTACGCCGAGCAATGTGGCCTTGCCGTTGTAGCGCGCGGCATTCGCCATGATCG
>JAYTIR010000492.1:0-5020 GCA_043731765.1 Burkholderiales bacterium | reverse complement strand
AATGCCGGTTGGTCCGGGCAATCAGGCGGCGGATGTTAGCATGCCGGCGCAACGCACGCTCTACGACTAAAGGATAGGCCGGTATCGATCCAAATGATGAGAATTCCCACCAAAAACAGCAGGAAACGATGAATCCTCGCATTTCCAGCCATTTCGATGGCGGTGCCATTGCCGTTGTCGACACCACCCGTATTGATGACCTTCAGGTCGCGCTGCGCCCGGATTCGCATGCCGACATCCGGCAGTGGTTTTACTTCCGGTTGCAGGGCGCCGCCGGCTGCGCCGCGAAAATTCGCATCGTCAACGCCGGCCAGGCCACCTACGCGGACGGTTGGCCCGGATATTCCGCGGTCGCGTCCTACGATCGCGTCGCGTGGTTCCGGGTGCCGACGAAATTCGACGGCACCGAGCTTGTGCTCGAGCACGCGCCGCTGCGCGACAGCGTCTATTACGCCTATTTCGAACCCTATTCGTGGGAGCGGCATCTGGCGTTGCTCGGACGTGCCGATGCGTCGCCGCGAGCGCGGGTCGGCGACCTCGGTGCCACAGTGGAGGGTCGCGACATCAACGTCGTCACCGTGGGCATGCCGGGCGCAGGCATGAAGTCGCTGTGGATCATTGCGCGCCAGCATCCGGGCGAAACGATGGCCGAATGGTTTGTCGAGGGCATGCTGGAGCGCCTGCTCGACGAAAGTGACCCCGTGGCGCGCCGGCTCAGGGAGCGCGCCGTATTGCACATCGTGCCGAACATGAATCCGGACGGCAGCGTGCGCGGAAACCTGCGCACGAACGCGGCAGGCGCCAATCTCAACCGGGAGTGGATGGCGCCGTCTCCTGAACGCAGCCCTGAAGTCTTCCACGTGCGCGCGGCAATGCACGCCACGGGCGTCGATGGCTTTCTCGACGTCCACGGTGACGAAAGCCTGCCCTACGTGTTCAGCGACGGCAACGAGCGGCTGGCGAACTATTCGCCGCGTATGGCCGCGTTGGAGAATGGATTCAAGTCGGCGTTCCAATTGGCCAATCCCGAATTCCAGACCGTCCATGGCTACCATGAGGACAAGGACACCAAGGTCAACCTGACGATTGCGTCCAAGTGGGTCGGCCACACGTTTGGTGGATTAGCGCTGACGCTGGAGATGCCGTTCAAGGACAACGCGAACCTGCCCGATCCGGTGCATGGCTGGAACGGCGCGCGGTCCCGGCGGCTGGGGGCGGATGCACTCACTGCGCTATACGCCATGTTGCCGTCGTTGTGACGCACATTGTGCCCATCTTCGTTCCGGCATCGTAAACTCCTGTTTCGAGAACCTCCGGAGGTAGCCGTGCAGACGATCCTGATTGCCAATCCCAAGGGCGGCAGCGGCAAGACGACACTGGCCACCAACATCGCGGGCTGGCTGGCGGGCAAGCGACAGCGTGTCGCTCTCGGCGATGCCGATCCGCAGCGCACCGCGAGCGACTGGCTCGCGCGGCGGCCGGCGCTGTTTCCGCCGATTGCCGGTTTCACGGGCGATACACGAAAAAGGGAATTGAAGGACGTCGCGGCGCAGTGGCTCGTCGTCGACAGTCCCGCGGGCCTGCGTGGCGAAGGGCTGCGCGACGCGATCCGTCGCGCCGACGTGCTGCTCGTTCCGGTGTCGCCTTCGGCGTTCGACATGACGGCAACGCAGCGTTTCCTGGAGGCGATCGCCGACTACAAGGCGGTCAAGGAAGGAGGAATCGCCGTGGCTATCGTGGGCCTGCGCGTCGATGCGCGCACGCGTTCCGCGGCGGAGCTCGACGATTTTCTCGAAAATTTTGATTTTCCCGTCGTGACCCACCTTCGGGATACGCAGGTCTACGTCTACTGCGCGCGCGACGGCTATTCGGTGTTCGACCTGCCGCGTTCCCGCGGCGAGCAGGATTGGGAACAGTGGAAGCCGCTGACGCGCTGGATCGCGCGTCACGCCGCAGCGCGCACTGCCTGATGTTGGGCGCCCTCACGCTTGCGGCTAGCGCCGCTGCGCTGCCCCCATGGGGCAATTCGCGCCTTGGGACGGCCCTTCGGCGCTCACATCGCGGCGCCGCGGGCCGTTGACGTCAGTGATCCGACGTCACTTCTTCATTGCGTCGCCAGTCTTGGTGGCGGCATCCTTCGCGGCGTCCACGGCCTTGCCGGCAGCATCCTTGGTCGCGTCGGCGGCGCCCTTCATGGCATCCGTAGTCTTGGCGGCGGCATCGGCGGCGGCGGCCTTGGCAGCTTCACCGGCTTTCATGGCAGCGTCCTTGGCAGCAGAGGCAGCCTGATCGGCCGACGCCTTCGCTGCGTCAGCGGCTTCCTTGGCCTTGTCGCCACACGCGGTCAGGGTGGTGGCCAGCGCCAGCGCGGCAAGCGCGGCAAACAAGCGTTTCTTCATGGTTTCTCTCCGGGCAATTGTGGGTGGCGGCGGGCCGAACAACCGCACCCGTCGAACGATAATTTTAGCGCATCTTGCGGCAGATTGTCGTTGAGATCGTTGCAGCAGACGCAGTGCGGACGCGCCGGCGTATCCCGAATGCGACGGTCGGCAATGATGTCGGACCAGAGGTGTCATGCCAACGGCATCGACCGCAACGTCCATGGCTACGGAAAGCTTCGCGCCAGCCGCGCGCGCCTTCGCTCCTGCAGCGCCAGCATGAGGCCGCTGCCGACGATGATGGCCATGCCGACGGCCGACCAGCCATCCGGCAACTGCCCGAAAATGAGATAGCCGAACATCGTTGCCCAGATCATCTGCAGGTAGGTGAATGGCGTGAGCAGCGAAGCGGGTGCGATCAGGAACGCGCTGATGATGAGCCAGTGCGCAAGTCCGGCGAAGAGTCCCAGCATGAGCAGCAAGCCACCCTCGCGCCAGGTCAAGGCCGCGCCGTCGAATCCCCACGGCAGCGCCAGCGTGAAGCCGACGGCGCCGACCAAGGCGCTGTAAAAGAACGTCGTATGCGCGCTATCGCCGGGCAGCTTGCGCGTCAGCAGCTGATAGAACGCATTGAACACCGCCGTCCCGATGAGCAACAGGACCGCCGGATGCAGCACAGACGATCCAGGCCGAAGCAGCACCAGGATCCCGGCGAATCCGGTGATCGAAGCAATCCAGCACGCTCGCGTCGGCCGTTCACCCAACACCGGCTGCGAGAACACGACGATGAAGATCGGGGCAAGAAACGAGATGGCCGAGCCTTCAGCCAGCGGCAGATAACGCAGGCCCGCGAAAAAACAGACGGTGGCAGCCAGCAGAAAGGCCGATCGGACGAGTTGCATCCGGAGATTTCGCGTGCGCCAGAAACCGGGCCCCGCCCGATGCCAGACGAAAGGAGTCACGACCAGCATCTGCCCGATGTAACGCGCCCACACAACAAGGAACAGCGAGTGGTCCCGCACCAGATATTTCGCCGTGGTATCGAGCGCGGTCAGGCACAGGCCCCCCAGGAGAAAGAGCGGCAGAGCCTGGCGGAGCGGGTGGTGCGTAGGCGGCATGGCGCGTCGAAAAGCTGCGGGCCGGCAACCGTCAAGTCGCCGGCCCGCGCGGTGGTCAGGGATGGCGAAGCTAGGCCGCCTTCACGAGATCTCGCAACACAAACGGCAGGATCCCGCCACCATTGTAGTAGTCAACCTCGATCGGCGTATCGATCCGGCAGAGGACCTCGACACTCTGCTTCGATCCATCCTTGCGCGTGATGACCAGGGTCAGGTCCTGCTGCGGCCTCACGTCCTTGGGCACCACGATGTCGACCGTCTCGTCGCCCATGATCGCAAGCGATTGCGCCGTGTCGCCGCCCTTGAACTGCAGAGGCAGCACGCCCATGCCAACCAGGTTGGAACGGTGGATGCGCTCAAAGCTCTTGGCGATGACCGCCTTGACGCCCAAAAGCTGGGTGCCCTTGGCCGCCCAGTCGCGCGAGCTGCCGGTGCCGTATTCCTCGCCGCCGAAGATAACCGTCGGCGTGCCCTGCGCGATGTACTTCATCGCGGCATCGTAGATGAACATCTTCTCGTTTGACGGTTGGAAAAGCGTCACGCCGCCTTCTTCACGCGTGCCGTCAGCGCGCGGCGGCAGCATCAGGTTCTTGATGCGCACGTTGGCGAAGGTGCCGCGCATCATGATTTCGTGATTGCCACGACGCGAGCCGTAACTGTTGAAATCGGCCTTCCCGACATTGTTGGCCAGCAGCCATTTCCCGGCGGGCGAATCCGCCTTGATCGCGCCGGCTGGCGAGATATGGTCGGTGGTGATGGAGTCTCCGAACAATCCCAGCACACGCGCGCCCTTGATGTCGATGGTCGGCGCCGCCGTCATCTTGAAGTCATCGAAGAACGGAGGCTTTGCGATGTAGGTCGATGTGGGCCAGCTGTAGACCTGGCCCGTGGCGCCTTGAATCGTGCCCCACAACGGATTCGCGGTGGCGAGGTTGCCGTAGAGTTTGCGAAACGTGGCGGGTTCTCGCGCGAAAGGCAGGACCGCTGCAATTTCATGCGACGTCGGCCAGATGTCCTTGAGGAACACGGGCTTGCCGTCGTTGCCAGTGCCAAGCGGTTCGGTCGTCAGGTCGCGCAGCACCGTGCCCGCGATGGCGTACGCGACCACCAGCGGTGGTGACGCAAGAAAGTTCGCCTTGAGGTTCGGGTGGATGCGCGCCTCGAAATTACGGTTGCCCGACAGCACGGCGGCGCAGATCAAGTCGTTGCTTACGATCGCATCATTGAATTCAGGGGCGAGATCGCCGGAATTGCCGATGCACGTCGTGCAGCCGTACGCGGCGACGCCGAAGCCCAGTTGTTCGAGATACGGCAGGAGCCCGGCCTTGGTGAGGTAGTCGGTCACGACGCGCGAGCCCGGTGCCAACGACGTCTTGATGTGCCGCTTGACCGTCAGGCCGCGTTCGACGGCCTTCTTGGCCAGCAGGCCGGCGGCGAGCAGCACGCCGGGATTCGACGTGTTGGTGCACGACGTGATGGCCGCGATCAGGACGTCACCGTTGCCGATCGACACATGCTGGACAT
>JAYTIR010000491.1:0-2589 GCA_043731765.1 Burkholderiales bacterium | reverse complement strand
GAATTCGTGAAGGCCACGGCGATTGCAGACCGTGACGGCCGACGCGCGACGATGGCCGATGGCGATGTGGTCGTGTTCATGAATTTTCGTGCCGACCGTGCGCGGCAGATGACGCGCGCGCTGACCGACCCGGCATTCAACGCATTTCACCGCGCGCGCGTGCCAAAGCTTGCGGCCTATGTCTGCCTCACTTCCTACGGCGAGGAATTCGCGCAACTTCCCGTCGCCTTTGCGCCGCAGACGATCCGCAACAGTTTCGGAGAATACATTTCGGGGCTTGGACTGCATCAGCTGCGCATCGCCGAGACCGAAAAGTATGCGCACGTGACTTACTTCTTCAACGGCGGGGTCGAGCAGGTCTATCCGGGCGAAGATCGCATCCTGGTGCCCTCGCCCAAGGTGGCGACCTATGACCTGAAGCCGGAGATGAGCGCGCCGGAAGTAACAGATAAGTTGGTCGCGGCCATCGCGTCGGGAAAGTACGATGCCATTGTGTGCAACTACGCGAACAGCGACATGGTCGGACACACCGGCAATTTCGACGCCGCCAAGCGCGCGGTCGAAGCGCTCGACGCCTGCATCGGACGCGTGGTTGCCGCGACCCGCGGCGCCGGCGGCGAAGTGTTGATCACCGCCGACCACGGCAACGCCGAGATGATGCACGACCCGGCGACGGGCCAGGCGCACACGGCACATACGTTGTATCGCGTGCCGTTCGTGTTCGTCGGACGTCCCGCCACCGTCGCCCCGGGCGGCGCATTGCAGGACATAGCGCCGACGATGCTTGCGCTCATGGGCCTGCCGCAACCGCCGGAAATGACCGGGCATACGCTCGTTACTCCCGCCTGAACCAGTCATTCGCGGGCCTGAGGAACTTGCGGGTCCGTTTGGTACCCAACGGGGGTCAGGTGGGGCTTCCGATCGGAACGCTCGTTCGACAGGACCGGACCTGATTACCAGCGATGACCGTTCCGGCGACGTCCAGGGTGGCGCCGCGGACGCGGGCGTATAATTTGCTTTGCAGTACAACGGTCAGGCGGTGGGCAGTGGGTTGCGCCCAGTGGATAGGCTTGGAAACTTGAGGTTCAAAAAGGCGGGAGCGAAGATGTCGCAGTCGGAAGTGGGAACACGTGCAGCGGACAAGGGCAATGTCTGGAAGAAGGCCGGGCTGATCGGGCTCGGCACAGTCCTTGGCATCCTGTTGTCGCTCAATTTCTCCGCAGTCGCGCAGCGCGAGGCCAAGACCCCGATCCCGTACGAAGACCTGCAACTTCTCTCCGCCGTCTTCGGCAAGATCAAGAGTGACTACGTCGAGGCCGTTCCCGACGACAAGCTGATCAAGGAAGCCATCAATGGAATGGTGCACGGGCTCGACCCGCATTCCGACTTCCTCGACGCCGAAGCGTTCAGGGACCTGCACATCCAGACCGCGGGCAAGTTCGGCGGACTGGGGATCGAAGTCGGCATCGAGGACGGCGTTATCCGCGTCACGTCGCCGATCGAGGACACGCCCGCGTTCCGCGCCGGCATCAAGTCCGGCGACCTCATCGTCAAGATCGACGATGTCGCCACGCGCGGCCTGCCGCTGACCAAGGCCGTCGAGAAGATGCGCGGCAAGCCCGGGACACAGGTCATCCTCACGGTGGTGCGCAAAGACGTCGACACGCCGATCGTCTTCACGCTGATCCGCGAAGAAATCAATTTCAAGAGCGTTCGCGCGAAGATGGTCGAACCCGGCTACGGATTCGTGCGAGTCACGCAATTCCAGGAACGCACCGGCGAGGACCTCGCCAAGGCGTTGAAGGACCTGTACAAGAATGGCGAGCTCAAGGGCCTCGTGCTCGACCTGCGCAGCGATCCGGGCGGGTTGCTGAACCAGGCCGTCGCGGTGTCGGCCGCATTCCTGCCGAAGGACGTGCTGGTCGTGTACACGGATGGCCGCACGCCCGATGCGAAGATGCGTCTCACCGCCAGCAAGGACAACTACTCGCGGCGCGGCGAGGACTACTTCCGTGACCTCCCCGCCGGCGTGAAGAAGGTGCCGATGGTGGTTCTGGTCGACGGCGGCACCGCGTCGGCGTCCGAAATCGTCGCCGGTGCGCTCCAGGATCACAAACGCGCGATGGTTCTGGGCAACCAGACCTTCGGCAAGGGTTCGGTGCAGACGATTCTGCCGCTCGGCAACAACGCAGGCCTGAAACTCACTACCGCACGCTATTACACGCCGGCGGGCCGCTCGATCCAGGCCAAGGGCATCGAGCCGGATATCGCCATCGACGACGGTCGTGATTCGCCCAACCGCATCCGCGAGGCCAACCTCGACCATCATCTCGAAACCGCCAAAGGCGGCAAAGTCGACCCTGTGGTGGAAACGCGCGCGACGTTGCCAGCCACCAAACCTGTTGCGCCGAACAAGGTCGAGCCGGCGTCGCTGGTGCCCCGCTTCCAGTTTGGCGACCCGGAAGACTTCCAGTTGCAGCAGGCGATGAACCAGCTGAAGGGCCTGCCGGTCATCGCGTCGACCAAGGCGGTCGCCGCCAACGCGGTGGTTCCTGCGGCAACGACCAAGCAATAGTCGCGCAACTTGTA
>JAYTIR010000490.1:0-4565 GCA_043731765.1 Burkholderiales bacterium | reverse complement strand
AACGTGTTCGTCTCGTGCTTGATCAGCGCAATGACGTAGCGGCGCGGCATCGGATTACGGGTTGAATGCGGGCCCGCCGGGCTTCAGGCGGAGGCCCGGCCGAAGCCGCGTCCAATGGAACATCGTCGGGTCGGCCTTCGCGGGGCCGGGTGCGACAACGACCAGGACCTCCTTTGCAATGGGCTGAAAATCGGCCCGGAAATGCACGGAACTCTTCAGCGCAAGCATGCGCTGTTGTCTGGGTTCGATGCCAATGTGACGAAACATTTCCTGGTCCGCGGCCTGGCATTTTTTCGACGCCAGCACGACGCGGACGTTGCCAAGGCGCAGCACCGCCATCGGGCCAAGATCCATCCGGAAACCCTTGAACATCGGCCCGGTGCAGGTGAACTTGCCGTCACTCAATGCTTCCACGGTGAACTCACCCGCAAGCGGCACGTGGCCCGGCACGCCAGAAATTTCGCCCAACCTGAACTCTGCCGAGTGCCCGATGCCAACCAGGTGCGCCTGTTTCGCCGATGCGCCATCGATCAGCAGTCCCAGCACGGCGTCGCGCGGATTGCGCTTGAGGAGCGCGGCAAGGAGGCCGGTCGTGTCGCCATTGCCGCCGGCGCCCGGATTGTCCTGCGTATCGGCCATTACCACCGGCGCGCCGGGTTCACCGCGCTGCATCGCGCGCGCGACGGCAGCGTCCGGCTCGAACAACTGCATGGAGAAGTCCGGCTCCGCGTCGTGAACCGCCTGCGCGAGCGCGTCGACGGCTGTTTGCACTTGGCCCGCGTCAGGACCGTAACCGAACACCGCCATTCCACACTCGGGAAAATCCGCCATCGGAAAGCCCGGCGTGAATGACAGGACCGTGTCATGTTCGCGTTCAAGGCGGGCAAGCAACTCGTACAGGCTCTTCCCGGGTTCGATGAACGTGCACTGCGACGGAAGCCCCGTCAGGAAATCGAGCGGGCGGATCGCCTTGGCCATGGGCGCGCCCGCCTTGATCGTGCGTTCCAGAAGCCCGGCCGCTCGCGCCCCGGTCGCCGCCATGTCGATGTGCGGGTAGGTGCAGTAAGCATTGAGTCCGTCGGCATGCTCGATCATCGCGCGCGTCATGTTGGCGTGCAGGTCGAGGCTCGCGATGACCGGCACGCGAGGCCCGACGGCTTTGCGCACGCGCGCCAGCAATTCACCCTCGCCATCGTCCAGGTGTTCGGTGACCATCGCACCGTGGAGGTCGAGGTAGACCCCGTCGACCGGCCCGGCCTCGTGCAATCGTGCCAGCATGTCGGCGACGATGCGTTCATAGGCGTCGCGCGTGACATGCGCGGACGGCGATGCCGCGCACCACAACAAGCCGACGGTACGATGGCCGGCGGCGTGCAGTGCATTCAACGCGCCGGTGGCGGGAATGTTGGCGCCCTCGAGGCGCGGCGCGATGGCGTCGCCAAAGGTGAGCTCCGGCCAGCCCCCGCCGTCCTCGAACGCGGCATAATCCGCTTTCGATGGCGCAAAGGTATTGGTCTCGTGCTGAAATCCGCCTACCGCGATGACCGCCATGCGCGCTCCGTTGTGCGTTCGAGCGGGCGAGGTTAGCCGTTATCGCCCGAAAATCCAAATCCGTGTCCAGCTTATTGTCCAATTACACTGTTCAAAGCGAGGGAACTGCAGTGGCCGACGAACTATGGAAATGGGACGCCGTGGCGATAGCGGAAGGCATCCGCACGCGGGCGATATCGTCGCGGGAAGCCGTGAACGCAAGTGTGGAGCGGATGCGCG
This sequence comes from Burkholderiales bacterium, assembly GCA_043731765.1. Taxonomy (GTDB): domain Bacteria; phylum Pseudomonadota; class Gammaproteobacteria; order Burkholderiales; family Casimicrobiaceae; genus VBCG01. Next base: position 2,795 of record JAYTIR010000490.1, on the reverse strand, counting down.
CGGTCAATCCACAGTTGAATGCGGTGACCTGCGACCTGTCCGGGGAGGCGCTTGCCGCGGCGGATCGCGCCGATGCGGCGGTTGCCCACGCGCTGAAAACGAACGAGCGGCTGGGCGCGCTCCACGGCGTCCCGGTCACGATCAAGGAAAACGTCGACCAGGAAGGTTGCGCGACCGTGAATGGCGTCGCGGCGTTCAAGGACCTCATTGCCACCGCCGACAGTCCGGTGGTCGCCAACTGGAAAAAAGCCGGCGCAGTCATCATCGGCCGCACCAACACGCCGGCGTTCAGTTTCCGGCTCGATACGGTCAACGATTATCGCGGACGCACGTACAGCCCGTGGTCGCGCACGCACACTCCGGGCGGCTCGAGCGGCGGCGCTGCGTCGTCGGTGGCGGCGGGCATCACGCCGCTTGGGCATGGCAACGACATCGCCGGATCGGTGCGCTATCCCGCGTATTGCACCGGGCTCGCGGGGCTGCGGCCGTCGTTCGGGCGCGTCCCGGCGTACAACCCGAGCGGCAAGACGGAGCGCGTCATTTCGGCGCAGCTCTTGTCCGTGCAAGGTCCGCTTGCGCGATCCGTGCGCGACGTGCGGCTTGGATTCCATGCGATGGCTGCCGGCGATTCGCGTGATCCGTGGTGGGTGCCCGTGCCGCTCGAGGGCACGCCTTTGATGCCACCGATCCGCGTGGCGGTAGTGACGGACGCGGCCGACCTGGGTGGTGCAGCGCCCTCGGCACCGATTGCCGCGGCGCTTGCGCAGGCCGCGCAGGCGCTGGCCGACGCAGGTTACGAGATCGTCACCGAAAACACGCCGGGATTCACGGCGGCGTTCGAACTCTGGTTCCAGATGCTGATCCCGGAGTTCCGCCGCTTCATGCAGGCCGACTTCGAGCGCGACGGCGACGATGGCATCCGGCTGGCGATGAAGCTCATGCTCGACAACGTGCCGGACCGCGGCGTCGACGCCCATCTGAAGGCGCTCGCCGACCGTACCCGCCTGATTCGCGACTGGAACGCGTTTCTCGCGCGCACGCCCCTGGTGCTGGCGCCGGTTTGCACCGAGTTGCCGTACGTCCACGGCTTCGATGTCGAAAGTGTTGCGCGCACGATGGAAGTGTGGCGGCAATCATCGACGCTGATGGCGGTCCCGGTGCTGGGCCTGCCCGGAATGGCCGTGCCCACCGGGGTCTCGGGTGGTTTGCCTGTTGGCGTGCAGATCATCGGTCCGCGTTTTCGCGAAGACCTCTGTCTCGCCGCCGCCGAAGCCATCGAGGCCCGAGTCCCACGGATCACGCCGATCGACCCGCGAAGCTGACCGCGGGCAAAAGACCACCTATTGCCGCCGGGGGGCGGTGCGACTATCGTGCGGGTTCGCGCGGCCATTGCGGCGCGCCTCGCCGCTTTCTTTCCATCAGGAGAAGTCCATGCCGTACCGTTTCCGCAACCTGGCCTTCGCCGCGTGCGCCGCCTTCGTGCTCTCGCTCGCCGCGCCGGTCGCGTTTGCCCAGACCACGCTGCGCGTCGTCAAGCATTCCGACCTGAAGATCGTCGATCCGATCTGGACGACGGCCTACATAACGCGAGATCACGGTTACATGGTGTACGACACGCTGTTTGCGATCGATGCCAGTGGGCAGGTCAAGCCGCAAATGATCGACAAGTACGATCTGTCGCCCGACAAGCTGACGTGGACCATGACGCTGCGCGACGGCCTCCTGTGGCACGACGGCACGCCGGTCACGGCCGAGGACTGCGTCGAATCGATCAAGCGCTGGGGATCGAAGGACGCGACGGGGCAGAAGATGATGTCGTTCGTCAAGGACCTGCCCGTCGTCGACGCGAAAACATTCAGGATCGTTCTGAATGCGCCGACGGGCCTGGTGCTCACCGCACTCGGCAAGCCGTCGTCCAACGTGCCGTTCATGATGCCCAAGCGCGTCGCCGCAACCCCGGCGAGCGAGCAGATCTCCGATTACACCGGTTCGGGCCCATTCGTGTTCAAGAAGGACGAGTGGAAACCCGGCGACAAATCCGTGTACGTGAAATGGGACAAGTACAAGCCGCGTGCGGAACCCGCGTCGGGCCTCTCCGGGGGCAAGGTCGCGAAAGTCGACCGTGTCGAATGGAAACAGATGGCGGACCAGCAGACGGCCGTCAACGCGCTGATCGCCGGCGAGATCGACTTCATCGAGGCGCCGCAGCACGACCTGCTCCCGCTGTTGCGCAAGGATCCCAACATCAAGCTCGTCGACTGGAATCCGCTGGGCAACCAGTTTGCATTCCGCTTCAACACGACCGCCAAGCCCTTCGACAACGCGAAGGTGCGGCAGGCGCTGCTTTACGCGTTCAATCAGGAAGATTTTCTGCAGGCCGTGGTCGGCGACAAGCAGTATTACAAGACGTGCAAGGCGCTGTTCGTGTGCGGCACGCCGCTCGCTTCCGACAAGGGGATGGATGGGCTGCTGGAATCCAGCTACGCAAAGGCACAGGCGCTGCTCAAGGAAGCCGGCTACGACGGCACGCCGATCGTGCTGATGCATTCGACCGACCTGCAGGTGCTGACCAACCTGGCGCCCGTTGCGAAGTCGCTGATGGAAAAGGCGGGCTTCAAGGTCGACATGCAGGACATGGACTGGCAAAGCGTCGTCGCGCGCCGCGCGAAAAAGGACCCACCGACGCAAGGTGGCTGGCACGCGTTCCTGACCTCGTGGGTTTCCGCGGACATCCTCAATCCGGTGTCCACCGCGTTCCTCAACGCGAGTTGCGACAAGGCGCTTTTCGGCTGGCC
>JAYTIR010000489.1:0-3511 GCA_043731765.1 Burkholderiales bacterium | reverse complement strand
CCTTGACCTGCAACTCGGCTTGATCCTTGGTAAGTCCGTAGGCTTCCTGGATCTTCCCCGCCAACTGGTCGCGCTTGCCGGCGATCTTGTCCAGATTGTCATCCGTGAGCTTGCCCCATTGTTCTTTCACATGACCTTTGAACTGCATCCAATCGCCTTTGATAATGTCCCAGTTCATGGTTTTTCCTTTCGTTGGTCGACTCGCTGGCGACATTGCCAACGACAGCAGATGTTTGCCGGTTCATCAAATCATTTACTGGTGAAAAGGATATTCAAGATTGCGGCAGCGGTCGGTGCGGTGGCACACGCACCTGCCTGCAGCGAGCGCGCAATCGGGTCAGCCTTTGTGCGGGACCGCACACAGAATCGGCCCGCGGGTATAGACTATCGTTTTGGCAGCCGACAGACCGGGCCCAGCGCCGGGAAAGTTTCGTCGCGGCCCTTGGAGGAGAGGTCGCCCATGACTGAACCTGCACCGCACACTCCCCATCAGAATCATCTGCTCGACGCCCTGCCGGGCAGCGACTACGAGCGGCTCGTGTCCCATCTGGAACTGATACCGATGCCGCTCGGGGACGTCCTCTATGAATCCGGGGCCAAGTTGAGGTACGTCTACTTCCCCACCACGTGCATCGTTTCGCTGCTGTACGTCATGGAGGATGGCGCGTCCGCAGAAATTGCGGTCGTCGGTAACGAGGGAATCCTCGGCATATCCCTGTTCATGGGGGGCGACACCACGCCCAGCCGCGCCGTGGTGCAGAGCGCGGGGCACGCCTTCCGGCTCAAGGCCGAGTTGCTCAAGGATGAGTTCGGGCGATTCGGTCCGACGATGCGTCTCCTGCTGCGCTACACCCAGGCGCTGATCACCCAGATGGCGCAGACGGCGGTGTGCAATCGGCATCATTCCGTCGATCAGCAATTATGCCGGTGGCTGTTGCTGAGTCTCGATCGTCTGCAAACGAGCGAACTTGCGATGACGCAGGAATTGATCGCCAATATGCTGGGCGTGCGCCGCGAAGGTGTCACCGAGGCCGCCGGGAAGCTGCAGGATGCCGGGTTGATTCATTACCGCCGAGGCAGGATTACCGTGCTTGATCGCCCGGGCCTGGAGGCGCAGTCCTGCGAGTGCTACCAGGTGGTCAAGACGGAGTTCGATCGTCTTCTGCCCTACGTCGTCACGTAGCTTTCGGGGCCTTTGTCCTTTTGCGACGTGATCCGTCGCGCTGAGCGCCTATGTGTGCCAGCGCGCAGACGGGGCAAATAGTCCCGCCGTATGCTCCCGCCAATCTCAGTGGGTGAAACCGCGCTTGCATCGTCAGCATCGGGCATCGGAATTGCGCCCCAATTCTCCGGGTGCTGACGAGTGGGTTTCACCGACTCCCGAGGAGAGTATCGGTGCCACCGACCCAACGCGCCCCCGCAGGCAATCGCCTGCTTGCGGCACTGCCGAGCAGCGATCGGCGCCGAATGCTGGCCGGGTGCGAAACCGTCGAGCTTGTGTTTGCCAACGTGCTTTACAGACCGGGGGAGTGCCTTAGCCATGTCTATTTCCCAACTCGTGGCTTCATTTCGCTGATCATCTCGATCAATGCGTCTGCCTCCCTCGAAATCGGCATGGTTGGAGACGAAGGCATGTTCGGGATTCCGCTCGTGCTCGGCGTAGACGTGTCACCAATGCGTGCAGTGGTACAGGGCGCGGGATCTGCCATACGAATGGACGCCGCGCCTTTCCGTCGCGAGCTCGGACGCAGCCAGGCGCTGCAACGCGAGATTGGCCGCTATGTCTTCGTCCATTTGAGCCAGCTTGCGCAGACCGCGGCCTGTACGCGCTTCCACGTGGTCGAGGCGCGGCTTGCCCGCTGGCTGCTGATGACGCAGGATCGCGCGCACTCGGACCACTTCCATGTCACGCAGGAACTCCTTGCCCGCATCCTTGGCGTCCGCCGCGTCGGCGTCACCAAGGCGGCGAGTTCTCTGCAGAGGCGCAGTCTGATCCGTTACAGCCGCGGCTATATCACGGTTCTTGACCGGCGTGGACTAAGGGCCGCTTCCTGCGGGTGCTACAAGGCAGATCGGGAAACGTACAAGCGGATCCTCGGCTAGCCGGACAAAAAGCGGCCGGGGGAAGACTCCCCGGCCGCAACTCCGATTCCTTGCACTCACTACCTGCAAAGGTAAACAGACCTACTTGCCGAATTGCACCTTCGCGTTGCTGACGCATGAATCCTTCGCGGAACCCGCAAATGCATCGCATTTTTCGATCGCAACCTTGTACTCCGCGTCGCGCTTGTCTGCGCTCGCGTCCTTGCGGGCGTCTGCCTGCTTCGTCGCGGCTTCCTTCTGCGCATCGGCCGCGACACGGTCAACCTTGGCGTCAGCTTTGGCCTTGATGAGCGCGGCATCTGCTTCCTTCACGCAGACATCCTTGGGGTTGCCCGCAAGCGCGTCACATTTCTGCTTGGCGACGTTGTAGGTTGCTTCGGCCCGCGTGTCGCGCATATCCTCACGCGCCTTTGGCGTATTCTTGTACGCCGCTTCCGCGTCGGCCTTGGCGACCTTTTCCTTGCCATTGGCTTCCGCGAGGCAGATGTCTTTGGCGTTGCCGGTTCGCGACGAGCAGGCGTCCTTGTCCACCTTGTTTTGCGCCTCGGCGTTCTTGACCGCCATGTCGTAAGTGTCCTTCGACATCGGCACCAACGGGGCCATAGGCTTCGCGGCGCTCATCGTCGCGTCCCTTTGCGCCGCGCAGCCGGCAAGACCCAGCCCGGCAGTGATAAATAGTGCAATCAAAAGTTTGGACATTTCATTTCCTTTCGGGATGGGCAAGTCCTCCCATTGCTTAAAAGTTACGTGCGGTGCCTAATCGTGTCTGTGCGCTGGCGCACCTACTTCGGCAAAGTGTTCCAACGCCTCCGCGGCACGCAGGTCACTGGGGCGCGCACATCGCCACCTGGTCGGGGCCGTAGCCTTCGGCGATGTAACCTTTGGCGAGCATCAACGACTTGACGGAAGTCGAAGTGGTATACCGATGGTTGGAATCGGCGCGACCATTCCACAGCCGGTACACGGGAAGCTCACCCATTGCGCAGGCGCCGTTGCTCATATCCGGCAACGCGATGTAGAAGGCCGCGTCCGCTTCCTTGACCAGCCATGGAAATTTCGTGCCGGTATCCGCACACTCCTGCAGCGACGCGGAAAAGAAGTGCGAATCGCCGTAGCCCGGCGGAATATAGTAGCGGCAGACCGGACTGGCACTGGCGCCGGCGGAGTCCAAGACATTGAAGACATAACCGGTTTTCGACCACCCCGGGTGTACCCCGGTGTCGAGATCGCTGATCTCCTGCGCGGAGGTGGCGACAAAATAGTGGTCCATGCCGCCGTGGTAATACTCGATCGCCACCACTTTGTTCGGCGGCCGAGGAACGCCAATGTATTCTGGCGTCTGGAAGTTGATCCAGTAGCGCACGACATAGCTGTCGTTGCCCGGAAAACCTGCCGTGAATTCCGTCAG
>JAYTIR010000488.1:0-2494 GCA_043731765.1 Burkholderiales bacterium | reverse complement strand
GAGACCGACTGGGACTTGTACGGAACCGGCAATTACGAGAAGTGCGCCGACTGCATGGTGCACAGCGGATTCGAAGCGACCGCCGTGCAGGATGCGGTGAGACACCCGTTGAAGGCGTTTACGGTCAGCCGGCGGGGCGTCGACACCGAAGGGGCGATGGCCCCCGAGATCTCGCTTGCGCACCAGCGCCCGGCGCAATACGTGTTCTCACAGCACGTCGAGCAGAAATTATCCGAGATTCGGGTAACTCAGGCCCGGACCAAGGAGTCGACGGCCGAGTGACAGCGCTCGATAGGCAATTCGCGCGTCGAGTGCGTTGCGCAGGAGCAATGGGAGTTGACCCGGCGTCCACAGGACGGAGCCGAACACTGCGCGTCGATTGATTGTTCCGTCGGGCCGCATTCCCAGGGATGCGGCCTTTGACAGCCCCCGTGTCACAGGGTCGGCGATCACCCGGAACACCGCGAACGGGACACCGTGCGCCGCGGCAAATGCCGCGACAACATGCGACTCCAGGTCCACCGCGAATGCGCCGGTCGCGACGCCCAGCGCGTGCTTCTCGGCCGGCGTCGCGATGATTGCGTCCGCGCCGGCAAGATCTCCAATGATTGCGCCCGGCAGGCGGTGTGCAAGTGCTGCAGCCCAGGCCGCATGAACCGGCCAACGCGCCGTGCGCGTGACGACATTGTTGGCGACGAGCCAGGTTCCCGGCACCGCCACCATGTTGAGTCCGCCGGCAATGCCGAAGCTGATGAACGCAGCCGCACCAAGTGCCAACTCGCGTTCGAGCGCGATGGCAAGTCGGCTGGCGTCACCACCGCCGGCTATCGTCCTCACGCCGGGGCCCGCGGCGATGCGCGCCTCGAAGGCCAGGCCGGTGACCGCGACGACACTCATCTGCCTCGCTCAGTTGCCGGCCTCATTTGCCAAACTCATTTGCCAAACTCATTTGCCAACACTACATGCCGAGTCGAGCCGTGCAATCGCTGGAACTTCGGAGATTGCGGAAGCGCGCGAGCGCCCAGAGAGGGAAGAACTTCGCATAGCCGTGATATCGCAGATAGAACACCCGCGGGAAACCGATGGCGGTGAATTGCGGCTCGGGCCAGAGCCCGGCGGCATCGTTTGCGCGCAACAGGTACTCGATGCCGCGGTCGACCACCGGATTGTTCACTTCGCCGGCCGCCATCAATCCGAGCAGGGCCCATGCGGTCTGCGACGCGGTGCTGGGTGCGGGCTGGTGGCCGCGATAATCAAGCTCGTAGCTGCTCCCGTGCTCACCCCAGCCGCCATCGGGATTGTTGATGAACTCCAGCCAATTCACGGCGCGCCGGATTTCCGGTGCCTGTGGACTCACGCCGGCCGCGTTGAACGCACATAACGCCGACCATGTCCCGTAGATGTAATTCATTCCCCATCGCCCATGCCACGAGCCATCCGGTTCCTGGGTCCGGCGCAGAAAATCGAGCGCGGCGTTCAACGCCTCACGATCCGCCGCATGGCCAAGCTGCGCGATCATGCTGGCGCAACGCGCGGTCACGTCGGCGGTTGGCGGGTCCAGCAGCGCGCCATGGTCGGCAAATGGAATGTGATTCAGGTACTCGCTCGTGTTGTCCGCATCGAACGCACCCCACCCACCATTCCTGCTCTGCAATCCCAGCACCCACTCGCGGCCACGGTCGACGGCCTCGCTGAAGTCCGCACCTCCCGAGATTTCGAGACGATGCGCGCCACGGTCCATCGCCATCACCACCACGGCGGTGTCGTCCAGGTCAGGGTAATGCGGATTCGCATATTGAAACGCCCAGCCTCCGGGACGCACGTCCGGCCGCTGTTCCGCCCAGTCTCCGACAGTGTCGAGCACCTGCCGCGGCGCCAGCCACAGCAGTCCCGCGCGCGCGCTGGCCAATGCGTGCTCGCCTCCTACCTCGATCAACGCATGGCACGCGAGGACCGTGTCCCACACCGGCGATACGCACGGCTGGCAATAGGCCTCATCGCGCTTCAACACGAGTAACTTGTCGATGGCCTTTTTGGCGGTAACGACATCCGGGTGATCGCGTGGATAATCGAGCGCGTCGAACAACATGACGGTATTCGCCATCGCCGGGAAAATGGCCCCGAGCCCATCCTCGCCGTTGAGCCGTTCGGTGACAAACGCGACGGCCTTGGCAATGGCCCGCCTGCGCGGTCCGGCCGGGAAAAAGGGCTCGGTGAACCGGATCAGCGCATCGATGAGCGCAAATACCGCGAACCACGGGCGCGACTGGTGCAAAGCCCGCGGCGCGCGACGTATGCGCGCAGAGCGCCCCGGAAAGAGTTCGTCGATCGTTACGCCGTGCGGATGGCGCGACGAAGGTTTGGTGGCCTGGAGTACCAGAAGCGGCGCCAGCACCGTGCGTCCCCAGTAGGAAATCCGGAACAGGTGGAACGGAAACCACCGGGGCAGATACATGATCTCGACCGGGATCGTCGGCACGGCTTGCCACGGAAT
>JAYTIR010000487.1:0-4888 GCA_043731765.1 Burkholderiales bacterium | reverse complement strand
CGTCATGCCGGACCTCGACTTCGGACGGGGTGTACCACTCGAACTTGCCCGGTTCAACTTCCCGGAAGTACGAGTCGTGCAACACCATGCCCTGCGTGAGCAGGCGGGTGAACGGTTCGTCGAAGGTGACCAGTCCGAGATCGCGCATCACACGGGTCCAGAACCGGGCATAAAGCAAATGGAGGATGGCGTGCTCGATGCCGCCGATGTACTGGTCCATCGGCATCCAGTAGTCGTTTCTCGCGTCGACCATCGCACCGGCGCTGCCCGGTGAGCAGTAGCGCATGTAGTACCACGATGAATCCACGAACGTGTCCAACGTGTCCGTTTCGCGGCGGGCCGGCTTGCCGCATCGGGGACACGTCGTGTCGATGAAATCGGCGCGCTTGTTGAGCGGATTGCCGCTGCCGTCGGGGACGCAATCCTCGGGGAGAATGACCGGCAGTTCATTTTCCGGAACCGGAACATCGCCGCAATCGGCGCAGTGGACGATGGGGATCGGCGTTCCCCAATAACGCTGCCGCGACACGCTCCAGTCGCGCAACCGGTACGTGGTCTGTTTTTCCCCGAGCCCCATCGCTTGCAGCCGTCCCGCGACGTAGTCGGTCGCCTGCGAGTAGCTCATGCCGTCGAGCGGACCGGAGTTGACGCACACGCCGTCCTTCGCTGCGTAGCTTTCCTGCCAGGGACCGGCGGAACGGAAGTCGCCCGCCGGTGCGACGGAAGCGGCAGCGCGTTGCGCAATCACCTGATTGATCGGCAGCCCGTACTTCTGCGCGAATGCGTAGTCGCGCTCGTCGTGCCCCGGGACGCCCATCACCGCGCCATCGCCGTAGGTCATCAGCACATAGTTGCCGACCCAAACCGAAACCGGGTCGCCGGTCAGCGGATGGACGACCGACAACCCGGTCGGTATTCCCTTTTTTTCCATCGTCGCCATGTCGGCCTCGGCGACGCCGCCTTTCCTGCATTCGTCGATGAATGCCGCCAGCGCCGGATTGGAACGTGCCGCGTGCGCGGCGAGCGGATGCTCGGGCGCCACCGCAGCAAACGTCACGCCCATTATCGTGTCGGCGCGCGTCGTGAACACATACATCCGTCCATCGCCGATCGGCTTGCCGTCGGTGCCGCGAAGGTCGTGGGTGAAGGCGAACCGCACGCCTTCGCTCTTGCCGATCCAGTTTGCTTGCATGATCCGCACGCGCTCGGGCCAGCCCGGAAGCTGGTCGCGCACCGCGTCGAGCAGTTCCGACGCATAGCGCGTGATCGCGAAATAATAACCGGGGATTTCGCGCTTCTCGACGGGCGCGCCGGTGCGCCAGCCACGCCCGTCGATTACCTGCTCATTCGCCAGCACCGTCTGGTCGACCGGGTCCCAGTTGACGACCTGCGTCTTCCGGTACGCAATCCCCTTTTCGTACATCTTGAGGAACAACCACTGGTTCCACTTGTAATAGTCGGGCTGGCACGTTGCCAATTCGCGCGACCAGTCGATCGCCAGGCCCATCGCCTGCATCTGCCGCTTCATCTCGGCGATGTTGCCGTACGTCCATGCCGCGGTCGGCACCTTGTTCTTGATCGCGGCATTTTCCGCGGGAAGTCCGAAGGCATCCCAGCCCATCGGCATCAGGACGTTGTACCCCTTCATCCGCAGATACCGGTACATCACGTCGTTGATCGTGTAATTGCGGACGTGCCCGATATGCAGCTTCCCCGACGGATACGGCAACATCGAGCAGGCGTAGTACTTGCCCTTGGGAAAGCGCGGATCGTTCTCGAGCGCGTGGTACGCATCGATGCTCCGCCAGTGCGACTGCGCAGCGGCCTCGACTGCGCGATGGTCGTACGGCGCGGGTGGGATGGAATGCGACATTTTATTGATCTGCATGGATTTTTCGGTTATAGATTATAGCGACTATGGATGGCTGCCGCCGGTCGCGCGCGGGAACTCAGCGACCTGGAAGCCGCCTAACCCGTTCAATGCGCATCTCGTTCACACTTCGCATACTTCGCGCCCTGCCACAATCGCGCGCCTTGCCGGCGCTGTTGAGCGCGTTGCTCTGCCTCGCTACCGCCGCAGGCATGGCAAATGCGAAGCCGGTCGCGACCGATCACGTCGAAGCGGAGTTGATCGCCGAAAGGACCGCGGTCGAGCCAGGCAAGCCGTTGCAACTCGGGCTGCGGCTCAAGATGGACGAGCACTGGCACACGTACTGGCGCAACCCCGGTGATACCGGGCTGCCCACGACGGTGCAGTGGCAATTGCCTTCGGGATTCAAGGCCGGCGATATCGAATGGCCCGCGCCGCAGCGCATCGATGTCGGACCATTCGCCAATTACGGCTACGAGAACGAAGTGGTGTTGCCGGTCGTGCTCGCGGTTCCTGCCGATGTTGCGGCGGGAACGCCCATCGCGATCAGGACGCGCGCTGAATGGCTGGTATGCCGCGAGCAGTGCATACCGGGCGGCGCCGATCTGGAACTCGAATTGAAAAGCGCTGCCGCGAGCGACCCCGACGCACGCTGGGCCGGATTGTTCGCCAAGGCGCGCGCGGATTTGCCGCGGCCAGCAGGTGAATGGAAATGGAGTGCACACAAGAGCGCCGGCAGGCTCGACCTCGTGTGGATGCCGCCGCCGGGAAACGCCGTCCCTTCGAACGTGCAATTTTTTCCACACCCGGAAGGCATTGTCGAGCCCGCCGCGCGCCAGGGACTTTATCAACTGAAAGACGGACGCCTGCGCCTCAGCCTGGTGTTGTCGAAGCAGTTCACGCAGATGCCGGTGCGCATCGACGGGGTGCTGACGTCGGCCGGCGGGTGGGGCAGTGCGGCGGATGGAGGCGCGCGCGCGCTGCTCGTCAGCACTGCCGTCGACAATTCGGCGGCTGCCGGCGCGTTGGGCGGCACCGCACTCGACTCGGGTGTTACGTACGCCAGCGGCGCCGCGCCGGGCGGCATGGGTCTCGCGACCGCTCTCGCGCTCGCGTTGATCGGCGGCCTGATCCTGAATCTGATGCCGTGCGTCTTTCCGGTGATCTCGCTGAAGTTGCTCGGCTTTGCGCAGCAGGCGCACGGCGAGGTGCGCGTCATCCGCAAACATGGCCTGGTGTTCGCCACCGGCGTCGTGTCGTCGTTTGTCGCGCTGGCGGGAATCGTCATCGCGCTGCGCGCGGGGGGCGAAGAACTTGGATGGGGCTTTCAGCTCCAGTCGCCCGCGGTCGTCACTGCGCTGGCCATCCTGTTCTTCCTGCTGGCGCTCAATCTCGCGGGATTCTTTGAAGTTGGCATGCTGGTTCCCGGGCGCATCGCGACGCTCGAAGCGCGCAACCCGTATGTGAATTCATTCCTGTCCGGCGTGCTCGCCGTCGTCATCGCTTCGCCGTGCACCGCTCCGTTCATGGGCGCCGCGCTGGGCTTCGCATTGGCGCAGCCGACACTCGAAGCGCTGTCGGTGTTCGTCGCGCTGGGCCTGGGAATGGCGTTGCCGTACCTGCTCCTGGCATGGTATCCGGCGTGGCTCAAGCGGCTGCCCAGGCCCGGGCCCTGGATGGTCAGGCTCAAGCAATTGCTGTCGATCCCACTTGCCGCCACCGTGATCTGGCTGGGTTGGGTGCTCGCGCAGCAATCGGGACCGGACGCGTTCGCGCGGCTGTTGTTCGTCCTGCTGCTGCTGGCCGTGGCCATCTGGTTTGCGCAGCAGCGCGCATCGAGGCGCACGCTGAATCTGGCATTGGCGGTCGGCACGCTCGTCATCGCCGGTTGGACCGCATGGCCGCTGCTGGACGATGCGGCCGAGGCGAATGCCCGGCCCGCGGCAAGTGCCAACTGGCAACCATACTCGAAGGCGCGGCTGGACGAACTGGTGAAGGCGGGACAGCCGGTGTTTGTCGACTTCACCGCGGCCTGGTGCGTGTCTTGCCAGGCCAACAAGAAGCTGGTGCTCGAACGCGACGACACGTTGAAGGCTTTTGCCGAAAAGAACGTCGTGCTGCTGCGCGCGGACTGGACCCGGCGCGATCCGGAGATCACTGCGGCGTTGGCCGAATTCGGGCGCAGCGGTGTCCCCGTCTACGCGCTGTACCGGCCCGCGAAGTCGACGCTGGTGCTTCCGGAAATTCTCACACCGGGCGGATTGCGCGAGGCGCTGCAGACGCTTTGACGCGTTAGCGAACCGCTGCGCGCAAACGATCTTGCGCGGTGCCTTCGTCGCGCCCCCAGTCTGTTGAAAAGCGTAGCGAGGATGGCCAGCTGCAAGGCCTCATTTTGGTCACTGAGGCGCGCAGGAACCGGAACGTACTCAATGTACGTGAGGATTCCGAGCACCGTCTCAGTTGGCAACTGAGGACGCAGATGCCACCGCAGTAGCTTTTCACCAGACTGCTACGGCTGTTTGGGCAGTGTGAGCGTAAGCAGCAATTCCATCGTCGGCCATCCTCTGGTTACCCAGTCCAGGTGTTTCCAGTTGTCGACGATGGTCGCGCGGGCGATGGCCGGATTCCCGCTCGCAAGCTGCGACGTCGCGGTGGCCGTTACCAGAAACGTCCATTGCGTCGGCGTGGTCGCCGCCCCGTCCTTGACCATTTTCGCCCCGAGCGCAGCTATTTCCGGCGCCGAGCGGGCAGCGGTCAACGCAATCAGTTGCACCCAGTCGCGATGCGCCGCGGACAGTTTCGCATAGCAGGGCGAGGCAAGCACCGCGTCCCACAACGGCTTCTGGCGCGCCGATGACATCGTGCCCACGGTCCGATTGGCAAGGAGGACGACTTCATCCCACAGCACGTCCCCCTCGCTGAAGCGCTCGCAATTGAGCAGCAAACCGCGCACCGCATGCAGGTTGGCGGCGTTGCTGGCTGCGCTCAACCACGGATAACTCTCGACGCCCGTCGGCG
>JAYTIR010000486.1:0-7060 GCA_043731765.1 Burkholderiales bacterium | reverse complement strand
TCGCAACGGCGCTCGACTGGTCAGGTTGGAATGTGCAGAACGATCCGGTCACGGAAACGGTGTCCGCACCGGGCACCGGCGGCGATTCCGCAAGCGGCTTCGGCAAGGCCGTCGAAATGTGCAACAACAACGGCCATTGCCGTAAGTTCGATGCGGGAACGATGTGCCCGAGTTATCGCGTCACCCGCGACGAGGAGCATCTGACGCGCGGCCGCGCCAACACGCTGCGGCTCGCACTTTCAGGCCAGTTCGGACCGGACTTTGCTTCCGAACCCGTGCGCGCGGCCCTCGATCTGTGCGTGAGCTGCAAAGGCTGCCGCCGTGACTGCCCGACGGGCGTGGACATGGCGAAAATGAAGATCGAGTTCATGCATCACTGGCAGCGCGAGCACGGACTCGGGTTGCGCGAACGCATGATCGCCGAGCTGCCGCGATGGGCGCCACGGGCGGCGAGCATGCCGTGGCTTGCCAATCTGCGCGACGCCGTGCCGGGCGCAAAGACACTGGGCGAGAAATGGCTGGGGCTCTCCGCGCGCCGATCGTTGCCGCGCTGGCGCCGCGATACGTTTCTTCGGCACGGCGCGCCGGCAACCACCGTCGGCACGAAGGAAGATGAGGCGGACGTCGTTTTCTTTGTCGATACCTTTACCAACTATTTCGAGCCCGACAATGCGCACGCCGCCGTGGCCGTGCTGCGCGCTGCGGGTTATCGCGTGCATGTCGCGCGCGCATCAGCCGACGACGCCGAACCCGCGCGGCCATTGTGCTGCGGCCGTACCTGGCTGGCGGCGGGCCTGGTCGACGAAGCGAAGCGCGAGGCGCGTCGCGTGGTAGCCGCAATGGCGCCGCATGTCGCGCGGGGTGCGGCAATCATCGGTCTCGAACCGTCATGCCTGTTGACGCTGCGTGACGAATTTCTCGTGATGGGCCTGGGTGACGCGGCACAGCGTTTGGCTGACAGCGCCCTCCTGATCGAGGAATTTCTGGCCCGCGAACACCGCGCCGGGCGGCTCAAGCTGCCCCTCTCACCGCTGCCGCAGACGCGCGCCCTGCTCCACGGCCATTGCCATCAAAAGGCGTTCGACGCGGTATCGCCGGCACTCACGGTCCTGAAACTTGTTCCGGGCCTGAATGCGGACCTGATCGAATCGAGTTGCTGCGGAATGGCCGGGAGCTTCGGCTTCGAGGCGGCGCACTACGATATTTCCATGCGCATGGCCGAGCTGTCGTTGCTGCCGGCGGTGCGCGCGGCGTCCGCAGACACGCTCATTGTCGCCGACGGCACCAGTTGCCGCCATCAGATTGGGGATGGAACACGCGAAACGGGTCGGCGCGAGGCGCTGCATGTCGTGCGCGTGCTCGAGCGGGCGCTGACGCCAGCGCGCTCATCGATAAATTAGGAGAGTTGGATTCGCCCGGATCCGGAGGATCGCTACAGACAGACGAACTCGACCGCCTCGGCAGTATTTTCTTCATAGGGGTGGCCGAAACTGATGCTCCCGGTGCCGCGCAGGATCAGTTCCTCCCGCCGCAACATGATCTCCGGTTCGCTGTTCACCGTGCAATACGTGCCGTTCGAACTCACGTCCACCACGACGAACTTGTCGCGGCGGCGTTCGATGCGGGCGTGGAGGCGCGACGCCTTCCGGTCCATGATGACCAGGTCGTTCTGTGCATCGCGGCCGAGCGTGATCGGCGCCGAGTTCTGGTCGAGGTCGAGTTCGCGCGCGCCATGCTTCAGCTTGAGACTTACGGGACGGATCGCCTGCCGCGTCGACATGGCGGTCAGCTCCTCCTCGGACTCCTGCCAGATCAGTTCGAAGGTGTGGATGTCGTTCTGCTTGCCGCGCACCGTGTGCGCATCCTGGTCGCGCGTGCGGGCACGCAGCGCGGGCGAGAGCGCTTCGACGGTCTCTCCGGAAACGAGCGTCTGCCCGCCTTTCGCCAGCGACGACAATCGCGCGGCCACGTTGACCGCATCGCCAAAGACGTCGGCGTTGTCGTCGATGACCGGGCCGAAGTGGAATCCGGCGTGGATCGCCAGAGGCGCTCCCTTGCTCGTGCGTTGCGAGGAGATCTGCACCTGCATCGCGATCGCGGCATAGGCGGCGTTGGCGGGCAGCGGGAAAACGGCCATGGCTTCGTCGCCGATCGTCTTCACGATCCTTCCGCCGTGCTCCTCGCAGACATGCTTCATTATCTCGAGACAGCGGCCGATGGTAAGCAGCGCCTCGGCATCGCCCAGCGTCTCGTAGAGCTTGGTGCTGCCGGCGACGTCGGCGAAGAGTATGGCCAGTTTGCGGGGAGTCGATTCCATGCGGGCGCGTGAAGCGAAATTACAAAGTATAGTACAACAGCATAACCCGGGCTTGCGGTGCCCGGACGGCCGCAGTATGTTCGGCGCCTGCACGGCAAGGTTTTGGGGCGCATAGCAGGATGTAACAGCCACCAGGCGCATCGGAGGAGATTGACTCGATGGAAAAATTAGGACGGTACGAAATCCGCGAAATCGTCGGCGAAGGCGCGATGGCGCGCGTCTACAAGGCCTACGACCCGGAGATCGATCGAACGCTCGCGGTCAAGCTGCTCAAATCGCAGCTCGCCGAGGACGACCAGTACCGGTTGCGCTTCCTGCGCGAGGCCCGGGCGGCCGGCGTGCTGTCGCACCCCAACATCGTCACGATCTTCGACGTCGGCGTCGATGGCAAGCACCCCTATATCGCGATGGAGCTGATCGACGGGATGACCCTGGGCGAGCTGCTGCGCACGGACAAGCAGCTCTCGGTGAAGGAGATCGTCGAGATCGGGATCCAGCTCTCGCGCGCGCTCGACTACGCGCATCGCAAGGGCATCATCCACCGCGACATCAAGCCCGGCAACATCATGCTGGTCAATGAAACCAATACGGTGAAAGTTGCGGACTTCGGCATCTGCCGCATCGACGATCCCGAAGGCAATGAGCAGGCTCAGCAGACGCAGATGGGCGATGTGCTGGGCACGCCAAATTACATGTCGCCGGAACAGGTGCTGGGACAGAAGGTCGATTCGCGCTCGGATCTCTTCTCAGTCGGCGTCGTCATGTACAAGCTGCTGACCAACGCGCTGCCCTTCGAAGGCGATTCGGTGATCAGCGTCGCCTACAAGATCGCCAAGAGCGAAGCGCCTTCCGTGCAGAGCCTGCGTCCCGACATTCCGCTCACCCTGCGCCGCATCGTCGAGCGCTCGCTCAAGAAGCAGCCGGAAAAGCGCTTCCAGACCGGCGAGGAGTTTGCGCTGGCCCTGATCGGCGTCGCGCGCGAATTGAACGAGGAAGAAAGCAAGAAGGGAACCGGCCGCATCCCGCTGGGAATCCGCTGGGCGCTGATGATGGTCGCGCTGGTCGCGGTGACCATGACGGTGACCGCCACCATTCTTTACCAGCGTCAGTACCAGGCAATGATGGATCAGGTGCAGGAGTATGGCGGCTCGCTGGCCAAGTTCATCGCGACGCAGAGCGCCGTGCCGCTGCTCGACGAGGACTGGACCGCGCTCGACGTATTCATCCAGGAAACGCTGGGCAGGCAGGATTTCGATTCCATAACGATCGTCGACCACAAGGGCGTGGTCCGCGGCAGCAATCAGGCGGCGCAGGTCAACCAGAAATACGTCCCGTTGGAAGCCAAACTGCTGTCGCCCGCCAATGGGGATGTCAAGGTTCTGAGTCACCGCCTCGCCGATGGGCGCGACGTGCTCGACTTCGGGACGCCCATCCTGTTCCAGAGCAAAGAGATCGGACAGGTGCATCTGGGCATCTACGAAGCGCCGCTGTCCAAAGTTGCCAATTTCATGCTGGCAATGCTTGCGATCCTGACGCTCGTCACCATCGCTGCGGTGGGCGGGGGCACTTACCTGCTCGCGCGCGGACTCGCGGGACCGATGCGGATTTTACGTAACTCGCTCGACGAACTCGCGAACGGCCGCTACGACTATCGCATCCATGACAAGCGCCGCGACGAATTGGGCGAGCTCTATGCGGAATTCGACCGCACCGCCGCGGCGCTCGAAGCGCGCCACGACCCGCCGCAGCCGGGCGACGTGCCTCCTGTGAAGCCGCCTGACGCCGCGGGCGCGCAACCATCCGACGCTGTGGCTCCGAAGCAGGACTGACCCATGCGAGTGGGCAAGGCCGGGGCAATGATCGTTGCGGCGATCGTCATGGCTGGTTGTGCAGAAGCCCCGCAGCGCCCTCCGCCTGCGCCCGAAGTTGCGATTCCGTCGCAGGAAGGCGTGGTTCTCGCGCGCGACGAAACCTTCGCCATCGTCATCGCAGGACCGGGCGAGGATCTGGGCGCGCTCGCGCAACGCTACCTGGGCGATCAAGCCAAGCGCTGGTGGATCAGCGAGTTCAACAACATCGACGTGGTGCGGCCCGGCCAGACGGTCGTGATTCCGCTCAAGTCGACCAATCCGTCCGGCGTGTACGCCAACGGATTCGTGACCATCCCGATTCTCTGCTACCACCGCTTCGGGTCCCGGCCAAGTCAACTTGCGGTGACGCCGGCGGCGTTCGAGGCGCAGATGGATTATCTTGCGCGCAACGGCTACCACGTGATCCCGCTCTCACGCGTCACCGGATTCCTCGAGCGTGGCGAGCCGATCCCGCGCAAATCGGTCGTGCTGACCATCGACGACGGTTTCCGGTCGACCTATGAAGTCGCGTTCCCGATTCTGCGGAAATATGGTTTCAACGCTACGGTATTTCTCTACAGCGATTTCGTCGGCGCACCTGACGCGTTGACCTGGCCACAGATGAAGGAGATGGAAGCATCGGGGCTGGTCAACATCCAGCCTCATTCGAAGACGCACGCCAATCTCACGTTGCGCGTGGCCGGTGAAACGGACGCCAAGTACCGCGACCGGATTCGAGCGGAGGTCGACACGCCGATTCGCGCGATTGCCGATCGACTCGCGGTGGGGAGCCTGGCCTACGCATTTCCCTACGGCGACGTCAACGAAACGGTGGTCGACCTGCTCAAGCGCCAGGGTGTGCGCCTGGGCGTGACGGTGACACCCGGCGGCAACGGCTTTTTTGCCTATCCATTCATGTTGCGGCGGAGCATGGTCTTCGGTGGTGACGGCATGGACGTGTTCAAGTCGAAGCTGTCCACGTTTGCGCAGGCGAATTCGCGTTGAGCACGGCGATGCGGTTGCGGGACACGATGGCGCTCTCGTGCGTGGCGCTGCTCGCGGCGTGCGCGCAGGCGCCCGTTGTCACCAATCCGCCGCGCGATATTCCGCGCGCAAGTCCCGCCGATGACGCGCGCTGGCAGGCGATCGCCCGGCATCAACAACTCGCGCATCAGGCAAGGGAGGCAGGTGACCTGGCTACCGAGGCCATCCAATGGCACATCGTTGTCCTCCTGGCGCCCGGCGAGCAGAAGTATCGCCGCGAACAGGAAGCGGTGCACACGGCAATCCGCCAAAGTGTGCGCGATCAACTTCAGGTCGGCAACGCGGCACTGAAGAGCGGCGACAACGAGCGCGCCACGCAGGCCATGCTGCGCGCGCTGGCACTCGATCCGGCCAATGACGAGGCCGCGAAAGTGTTGCGTGAAATCGATCGCCAGCGCATTTCCCGGATTCAAGGGGACCGCGCGCAGAAGCTTCGTCCCGTGGACATTGCCGCTCTGAAATCGGGAGCGTCCGAGGCCGTCGCGCTCTACGACCTCGAGCAGCCTCTGGAGATGTTGCGTGCCGGCGACGTAAATGGCGGCCTGCGCGAGTTGCGTGCCTACGTCGATGCGAATCCCGGGAATCGCGCCGCGCGGCAGCGAATCGGCACGGCGGTGGCCGATCGGGCGCGCGAATTGCAAAACAAGGGGTCACGCGAACAGGCTTATATGCTCTACGAACAGGCGATTGCCCTGCGTGGCGAGACCACGCCCGAGTGGAACGCACAGAGGCAGGTGCTGCGCAAGGCGCTGTCCGAGGAGTACTTCAACAGCGGTGAACGCGCGTACCGGAGCGACGTCGCGCTCGCGATCAAGCAGTGGGAAACGAGCGTGCGCTACGACCCGCAAAACCTCAAGGCATCGATGCGCCTGCGCGACGCGCGCGCAGCGCAGGAAAAACTCAAGAACATCGCGCCGGCGAAGTAGGCTACTTCGGCGCTGGGGTCGAGGCTGCGCCGCCGAACTTGTCGGCCATCTTCTTCTTCAGTTCCAGCGCGCGTTCGCGCTCGAGCTTGGCCTTCTGGTTGTTCGGATCGAGTTCGAGGATGCGATCCCACTTGGTGATCGCGAGATCGAGATTCTGGCGCTGGAACGCCTGCGTGCCCGCGCGATCGAGGCTTCGCAACAGCGCAGCCTTGCTCGCGTCGCGGCGGCGCACGGCCTCGGCATTGACGGGCGTCTTCTTGGCGGCTTCGCTATAGGCCGCGTAAGCATCCTCGAGATTTCCCTTCGTCTCGAATTCCTTGCCCTTCTGCAGCAGATCGGCGACGTCATCGCGCGGCTTCGGCTCGGGCGCAGCCGGGGTGGCCGCATCCGCGGCGGGCGCGGCCGGGGCGACCGCTGCTGGCGGCGTCGCCGGTGCGCGTCCCGGAATCTTGATCACCTGACCCGCAGAAAGCTTGCTCGGGCTTGCCATGTCGTTGTACTTGGCGAGGATGTAGAAGCGAAAGCGATCGCCCAGGTATTGCTGCGCGAGCTTGGACAGCGAATCGTCGCGCTGCACCGTGTAGCGGAAAAACACCGGCCCCAGTTCCTTTTGCGCATCCGCCTTGATCTGGTCCTGGAGCTTCTTCGCCAGGTCGTTGGTCGGATCGAGCGCGATGGCCTTGTCGAGCGTCAGCCGCGCCGCAGGTTCGTCGCCATTTTGCAGCTGGTCGACCGCATCGATCGCCAGGCGTTGCGCCTGGGCCTTGGCCTGCGCCGGCGAGAGTTCCGGCACCGGCGGGGGCGCGGGGACGGGTGCAGTTGCAGCACCGGCAGCCGGGCGGCCGGCTGCGCCTGAAGCCGTTGCCGCATCGGAAGCGGGCGGCGGCGTGGCGCACCCGATCAGGATTACCGCAGCCGCAAAT
>JAYTIR010000485.1:0-2487 GCA_043731765.1 Burkholderiales bacterium | reverse complement strand
AGATTGAAATACGTTTGCCCGTCGGCCGGCGCGAGTCGCAGCGCCTTGCCGAACGCCCATGTGGCCGCCGCGCCGTCGCGGCGCGCGAGTTCCGCGTGGCCGAGTGCTAACCACAATTCGACACGGTAGGGCGTTCGGTCCAACCCTTCGCGCAGCGAAACCGCGGCCCGATCCGCATGGTGCGCCGCGATGGCGAGCCGCGCCGCATTGATGCGCGTATCCGCATCGTCGGGTGCGAGAGCGACCGCTCGCGCGAATTCGCGTTCGGCCTCGTCATGGTCGCCGCGATCCCGCGCAAGCACCGCGGTGAGGCGGTGCGCCGGAGCGTAGTCAGGCTGCTCAACCAGCACGCGGGCGTATCCCGCGGCCGCTGCGGCCGCGTCGCCCTGCTGATGCGCCCGCACCGCTGCGTCCCACCATCCTGCGAGTTCCGCCGCACTCGGCGTATCGGGCGATGCTCCGCTGGAGAGCTCGCGCAAGCTGTCGGCAAGTTCGTCGGTGGTCGCGTGGACCTGCTCGACCAACGAAGGCGCATGGCCGGGCATCACCATCGTCAGCGACCAAATGTTCCGCGCAGGACGCGCCGCAAGGAAGGGCCCGGTGGCAGCGTGCAATCCGGCCAGGTCGACCAGCACATCGGGGTCGCTGCCGGCCAGCGCACGCGCGTGCGTCGCATCGGGCTGCGGCGGAAGCGGAAGGAACCCGGCATTCCTTGGCAACTCCGGCAAGGCGGCGCGGGTGAGGTCCGAGTTGCCGGCGCAAACGATAGTCACGATCGTCAGGGCGCCATCGAGTTTGCGGAGCGTCTCCCGCACGGCCGCGCATGCTGAAGCAAACAACGCATTGTCGGGTGCCGGCACCAGCCAGGAAATGCGTATGGCCGCGCCGCCGGTGCGGACCGGCCACAGCGAAGGTACCAGCAACGGCTCGGCCAAACATATCGCGGCGTGCGTGGCCAAAAGCTCCTGCGCCAGTGCAGGTTCGGAAGGGTGTACCGCGACGATGATCCGGCGCAGCGCATCGATCTCGTTTCGCTGCCACGTGCGCGTGCGCAGCGTCTCGATCAGCACCGTCGGGCTGTCCGCAAACGCATCGATCACGACTGGCGCCAGCAGGACTGACGGCATCGTCGCTGCCAGAGGCACCAGTTCCGCCACGAGGTCGTCCCGCACCGCGCCGCGTGGCGCCCGCTCGATCGCGCGCGCCAACGCCGGCGCGTAGGCGGGCAGGATCGAAAGCTCCGGCTGCGCAGTCAGAAGCTTCGCGAACACTTCCAACGCGCCGGAATCGCCCAATGCGGCCGCGGCGGCGCTGTGCGACGCCTGCGCACGAAGATCCCCCGGCGCTATCACCACCGCTTCAGCCGCGACAGACCGCGCGCCCGTGTAGTCGCCGCGCGAAAGCAGGCCCTCCGCCAAGGCGAGCCGTGCCGCGAGAGCCCGTGCATCCGCTTGCGTGGCGTCGCGCCACGCCTGAATCGCTTCGTCGGTCAATCCCAGCTGCCACAGCATTTCACCCAGATGGAAGCGGGCATCCACACCTTTGGCCTCTGCCAGTGCCGCGCGACGGAAGCACAGCACCGCATCGATTGGCCGGCCCGCCCACATGTGGACGCGTCCGCGCTGAAGCCAGTCGGCGTAAACGTTTGCCACCGTCAACCGAGGTGTCGTTTGAGCCGCTCGACGAGTGCTGCCGGCGCCAGGCGATACAGGACGCGGCCAGGCAATTTGTGGCGAATGCCCACTGCGGCGTGTGCTATCCGCGCGCCGAATCCGCGCGGAGGCGGCGGCGCTGGCGGTGCAACCGTTGGCGGTGTCCAGGGTTCATAGCCCAGCGCATCGCGTACGCGCGCAGCGGAAAATGGCTGCAACGACGCCGGTGGCGCGGACGCGACCGCTGCGTCATAGCAGGCAAAAGTCGAATCGGTCATCGCGCGCAACGACGCGTGCGGCATGGCAAGCGCCGCGGTGGATGCGGCGCGATGGGCTTCGACGTTGGCTGTGCCAAGCACCGCGAGCACCCGCTCCAGCATCCGTTTTTCGTCGCGCCACTCCTCCATGGCCATCACCCAACCCGCTCCACTGCCGCGCACACGCTCTTCCAGCGCACCGATCGGCGGCACGAGGACCGGCCGACCCGACGCCCAGGCTTCGGACAATGTGTAGCTGAAGGTTTCCGGCCCCGCTGATGGATAGAGGACGAGCGCGACACGATAGTGCGCGAGCAGGTCCGGTAAATCCGCCGGGTCGTAGCGGCCATGCACGGTGAACATGGCATCGCCGGCTTGCCAGGGCCCGTGCTCGACGTCCATGTAGCCGATCAGCACGAAGCGCACCCAGGCGCCGCGCGCCCGCGCAAGTGAAACCAGCCGTTCGAGACGACGCGCGCCCTTGTCCGGCCCGATCGCTCCCAACACCGCAACCGTCGGCGCGCCATCGTCGGGCAGCGCGAAAGTGTCGCGCACACCAGGCTGCCGCGGCAGGACAC
>JAYTIR010000484.1:0-3656 GCA_043731765.1 Burkholderiales bacterium | reverse complement strand
CGGCCCGGCACGGTGACCGGCGCGATCTCCCACGCGAAGGTGCCGTCGTTGTTCGCATTGAGCGCGCGGGACAGCGATGCGAGCGCGAACTGGTCCTGCGCCTCGCGCGTGAAGCTGTATTTCACGGCGCAATCCTCCGCGAACGATCCCATCAGGCGCCCTTTGTCGTAGGCATCTTCGAGGCCGTCCAGAAACATGTGGTCGACCACCTGCTGGTGCCCCATGCGGTAACCGGCGCGCGCCTTCGGCATCAGGTACGGCGCGTTGGTCATGCTCTCCATGCCGCCGGCAACCATCACGTCGTTGGAGCCCGCGACGATCAGGTCGTGCGCCAGCATCGTCGCCTTCATCGCCGAGCCGCACATCTTGGACAGCGTCGTGCAATTGACCGACATCGGCAGCCCGGCCTTCAGCGCCGCCTGCCGCGCCGGTGCCTGCCCCTGTCCGGCCATGAGGCAATTGCCGAAGAGCAGTTCCTGCACGTCGGCGGGCAGGATGCGCGCGCGCTCCACCGCAGCCTTGATCGCCACGGCGCCCAGGTCACTCGCGGCCAGCGACGAAAAATCGCCCTGAAAGCCACCCACCGGCGTGCGGGCTGCGCCCACAATCACAATCGGATCATTCTGCATTTCGAAATCCTCTGATCATTTCGTCTCGTTGAACAGCTCGCGACCGATGAGCATCCTGCGTATCTCCGACGTGCCGGCACCAATCTCGTACAGCTTCGCATCGCGCCAGAGCCGCCCGGTCGGGTACTCGTTGATGTAACCGTTGCCGCCCAACGCCTGGATCGCCTCGCCCGCCATCCAGGTCGCCTTTTCCGCGGCATAAAGTATGGCGCCGGCTGCGTCCTTGCGCGTGGTCTGGCCGCGGTCGCACGCCTGCGCGACCGCGTAAACGTACGCCCTGCACGCCGTCATCGTCGAATACATGTCGGCGACCTTGCCCTGCATCAGCTGAAATTCTCCGATCGGCTGCCCGAACTGCTGCCGCTCGTGCACATACGGCAGCACCGCGTCCATGCACGCCGCCATGATGCCGAGGGGGCCGGCGGCAAGCACCGCGCGCTCATAGTCGAGGCCGCTCATCAACACATTGACGCCGTGCCCTTCCTGACCGAGGATGTTTTCGACGGGCACCTCGCAATCCTGGAATACAAGCTCGCAGGTATTCGAGCCGCGCATGCCCAGCTTGTCGAGCTTCTGCGCGGTGGAAAATCCCTTCATGCCTTTTTCGATGAGGAACGCGGTGATGCCCTTCGGCCCGGCTTGCGCGTCAGTCTTGGCGTAAACGACCAGCGTATTCGCTTCGGGTCCGTTCGTGATCCACATCTTGTTGCCGTTAAGTACATAGCGTTCGGCGGGTCCGCTGCCGTGGCGGTCCGCGCGCAGGCGCATCGACACCACGTCCGATCCTGACCCCGGTTCGCTCATTGCGAGCGCGCCGACGTGTTCGCCGCTGACCAGCTTCGGAAGATAACGTTTCTTCTGCGCGTCGCTCCCATTGCGCCGGATCTGATTGACGCACAGGTTCGAATGCGCGCCGTAGGAGAGTCCCACCGCCGCCGATGCGCGCGAAATCTCCTCCATCGCCACCACGTGCGCGAGGTAGCCCATGGCCGTGCCACCGTACTCTTCCTCGACCGTGATGCCGAGCAATCCCAGGTCGCCCATCTTTCGCCACAGGTCGGCGGGAAAGAGATTGGCGTGATCGATGGCCGCGGCGCGCGGCGCAATTTCGTCGGCCGCGAACTGCTGCACGGTCGCGCGCAGCATGTCTATCGTTTCGCCGTGGTGGAAGTCGAGGGCGGGAAAGTTGAGCATCGTTTGTCCTTCGCGGCTACGCGTCCGGCTTGCCATGAATCACGATCAGCGTCTGCTGCATCAGGGCGACAAGGGTACGCTTCCCGCCCTTTTCCGCATGCACCTCGCCACGGGTGATAACGAGCGTCCGGCCGGGCTTGACCACGAACCCTTCCGCGACGAGCCGGTCACCGACGGCGGGTGCGAGCAGGTTGAGTTTGAACTCCACGGTCAGCACCGAACTGTCGGCCGGGAACAGCGTGAAGCCGGCATAACCACCGGCAGAGTCGACAAGCGTGGCGACGATGCCCGCATGGACATAGCCGTGCTGCTGCGAAATCTCCGGCCGCGGCAGTACCGAAATCGCACAATAGCCCGGCGCGAGTTCGGTCAACTCCGCACCGATCAGCGCCATCGCACCCTGTCGCGCAAAACTGGCGCGGACGCGTTGCGCGTAACCGGGATCCTTGGCAACGAATGTCGAAACAGTCATGTCGATGGGCGAAGGTGCGCCTGACGGCAAACGCGGCAATTGCACGGCGTGTATGCTGTATAGTGTATGACGTTTACGTAAACGTCAACCACCCCGGGAGCCCGTGACACGTGGAACCCCTCTTCGCCCCTCCCCTTGGACCGCGGCACGTCCTTCGGCCCGGGCCGCCGCGCTGTCTTCCTTCAGCCGCCGCCGACACTCGCGCTCGACCCCTTCGATTTCGGCCAGCACGGCGTCGATATCTTCCT
The DNA here is from genome assembly GCA_043731765.1 of Burkholderiales bacterium. Lineage (GTDB taxonomy): Bacteria > Pseudomonadota > Gammaproteobacteria > Burkholderiales > Casimicrobiaceae > VBCG01. The sequence goes on along the minus strand of JAYTIR010000484.1, from coordinate 1,113 downwards.
TTTGCTGCAGGAGGCGCCCGCGGCGGTCCGCCAGCAAATCGAGAAATTTGGCGAGCTGTGCCCGTTCGTTGCGCGCAATCTCGTACAGGTCGAGCAGTTCCGCGATTTCGGCCAGCGCGAGGCCCAGACGTTTGCCGCGCAGGACAAGTTTCAGGCGGACCCGCTCCCGTTCGCCGTAAACCCGCGCGCGTCCCTGCCTGGCGGGTGCAATCAGTCCTTCGTCCTCGTAGAAGCGGATGGCGCGCGTCGTCAGCGCAAATTCGCGGGCGAGTTCCGAAATCGTGTACGTCGGCTCACGGGCGGGCAACTTGGCGGCGGTTCGTCGGACAGAGGACATGGGATGGCCACGGAATGGCGTGACGGAAATCGTAAATGGGGAACGGCGGAACCGTCCGGGCACGATACCATATTGGTTTGAGTGAATTTGACTCCATGAACGCACCGCACCCACCCGTTCTCGACTATCCCTTTTCCGCTCCGCCGGCGCCGGGCGAGGCGTGTGCTGTCGCGCCCGGCGTGCTGTGGATAAGGATGCCTCTGCCGTTTGCGCTCGACCACATCAACCTGTGGCTGTTGGCGGAGCACGACGGCTGGACGGCCGTCGATTGCGGCTATGGCGACACCATTACCCGTGCGCTTTGGGAAACGCACTTTGCGAAAACGCTGGGAGGCCGGCCGGTCACGCGGATCATTGCGACGCATTTCCATCCCGATCACCTGGGAAACGCCGCATGGCTGATGGAGCGCTTCGGCTGCCCCGTGGTCATGACGCAGGCCGAATTCCTGACGGCACACGCGGTCCTGGAACAACGCGCGACCCATTCGTTTGCCGACGCCTGCGCGCTGTTCGTCACCCACGGCATGGAGGCGGACTTCGCGGCTGCACTTGTCGCGCGCGGCAACCACTACCGTCGCGGCGTGCCGGACGTCCCCGCCCGGTTCGAAAGGATGCTCGACGGCGACGACGTCGTCGCGGGTGACTCGCCGTGGCGGATCGTGTGCGGCCACGGGCATTCCCCCGAGCACGCATCGCTGCACTCGGCCGGCCGGGGACTGCTCATTTCCGGCGACATGCTGCTGCCACGCATCAGCACCAATGTGAGCATCGCGTCC
>JAYTIR010000483.1:0-14913 GCA_043731765.1 Burkholderiales bacterium | reverse complement strand
CGGATGAATTGTCGCCTGCTGACACGCCCGCCACCGTTGTTTGCCCCGGCCGCGCCGACAGCGCGCGGTCGACGAAGATTTCCGCGGCCCCTGTGTAATTTCGCGGATCGAGCAGACGCTTGAGGTCCGCCGTTGACAAGTGCGCGCGAACGGCGACATCGGCGTCGAGTACGGCCAGAAGAGGCCGCCGCTCGTTGACGCTGGTACGGCATGCGCGCTCCACGAGTTCGTGCGCCGGCTGCTTGCCGAGATGCGTGGCAAGCGCCATCGACACAGCCTCCGCTTGTCCCAAGCCACTGTTGATTTCCAGATTGGCGGATATTTTTTTCTTGTCGACTTCGAGGCCTTCCATGGTCATGATGGTATGGGCAAGCGCTCCCGCAGTCAGTGCGCAGATTTCGGGAAGCGTCTCCCACTCGGCATGCCAGCCGCCCAGGCCGCGCTCGTGTTCCTGCACCATGGCCGTCAGCATCACGGATACGAGCGCCGGCACGCGCAGCGCCGCGGCGAGAACGACGGCGGAACTGACGGGATTGCGCTTGTGCGGCATCGTCGACGAACCGCCGCGGCCGGCCGCGGCGGGCTCGAACGCTTCGCCGACCTCGGTCTGCATCATGAGCGATACGTCGCGTGCCATCTTTCCCAGCGTGCCGACAATGAGGCCCAGCGTGGTGGCGACCTCCGCGATGCGATCACGGTGCGTATGCCACGGCAGATCGGGAAGCGCTAGGTCGAGTTCCTTCGCCAGGTCGTCCGCGACGGCGAGTCCTTGTTCACCCAGCGAGGCGAGCGTTCCCGTCGCCCCGCCGAATTGCAGGACGGCAATGCGCGGACGCAAGGCGTCGATGCGTGCACGATGCCTCTCGATCGCGCTCAGCGCACCGGCGGCCTTGAGGCCCAGCGTCACCGGCGTGGCCTGTTGCAGCCACGTCCGGCCGGCAAGGGTCGTATGCACGTGGGATCGTGCCAATGTCGCGAGCGCAGCGGATAGCGTCGCCAATTCGCCCGCGACGAGATCGAGCGCCGCGCGCAGTTGCAACACGAGTCCCGTGTCCATTGCGTCCTGGCTGGTCGCGCCCCAATGCACAAAGCGCGCGGCATCGGGATCGTGCCGGGCGACGAGGGACGTCAGTGCCTTGACCAGCGGGATTGCCGGATTGCCGGCGTCGGCAGTCGCGCGGGACAGCGCCGGAATATCGAACAGTTCGGCCCGGCACTGCGCCTCTATCGCCGGAGCTGCGGACTCTGGAATGACGCCGGCGCGGGCTTCCGCGCGCGCCAGCGCCGCCTCGAAATCAAGCATTGCCTGAAGGCGGTTACGGTCTGAAAGAAGCGCGCGCATGGCCTCCGTCGTGAACAGCGCGTCGGTGAGGCGGGGTGCGTCCTGCAGGCTCAAGGCAATCGGCTTGGTAGCGAGGGAGGGCGTCGAATCCGGAACGTTCAGCAGTCGAAGAATACCGTCTCGCCGTTGCCCTGGAGGACTACGTTCCATTCGAGCGCGCCGGGACGTCCGGCGATCGGCTTCGCGATCAGCGTCTCCCGCCTGGACTGTGGGACGCTCTGCAGGACCGCGTCCTGCGCATTGGCCGGATCCGCGGGAAAATAGATGCGCGTGATGAGCTGCTTCAGCATGCCGCGCATGAATATCGTCACGTTGATGTGGGGCGCCTGCAATCCGCCGTCAGGTGCGGCAACACGTCCCGGTTTGATCGTGGCGAATTTGAATGCGCCGGTATCGTCGGTGGGAACGCGCCCGAACCCTTTGAAGCCTGCTTCCAAGGGCTTGTCCTGCGGGTCATCCGGGTGCGCGTATTTTCCGTGCGCGTTGGCTTGCCAGATTTCGACGAGGGCATCGTTGACCGGCTTGTCGTCGCCGTCCTGGATGCGACCTTCGATCGCAACCTTCTCCCCGGACACGCCCGGACCGACCAGGTCATCGGTAAAGAGCCACGTGAGGCCGATATGCAAATAGGGGCCGACCGTTTGTGATGATGTCGTTTGCAGACTCATGTCAGGCTCCGTCAGGCGGGAAGGTAGTTGACCATGGGCGTTTCGTCGCGGCCGCGAAGAACGATGTCAAATTTGTAGCCCAGTGCCTGTTCGGGGACTGTCGTTTCCCAGTCGAATGCGGAAACAAGCCGCTGGCGCGCGCGTTCGTCGGGAATGCTCGTATACATCGGATCGTACTCGAGCAGTGGATCGCCGGGGAAATACATCTGCGTCACCAGCCGGGTCACGAACGCCGGACCGAAAAGCGAAAAATGAATGTGTGCGGGTCGCCAGGCGTTGTAGTGGTTGCGCCAGGGGTACTCGCCGGGGCGAATGGTCACGAAGCGATAGCGTCCTTCGCTGTCGGTCATCGTCCGCCCGCAACCGGTGAAATTGGGATCCGTCGGCGCATTGTGGTTGTCCCGCTTGTGCGGGTAACGCCCCGCAGCATTGGCCTGCCAGATCTCGATCAACGTGTTCGCGACCGGCTTCGCGCTGGCGTCGAGTACGCGCCCGCCGACCACGATTCGCTCGCCGATCGGGTCCGCCGCGTGTTGTTTGGTGAGGTCGAAATCGTTGGCACGGATCAGATCGTGGCCGAACACCGGGCCGGTGACTTCGGACAGCGACTGCGGCAACATCACCAGGGGCTGCAATGGCGAGCGTTTGACCGTCGAGGCGTAAGGCGGATAGAGAAGATCCGGTTGCGTGCCGCGGTCGTGCTTGCGGTAACCGGCCGTTTGGACGGTCGCCAGATTCTTGGGTCGGGACGTCATGGTTTCCTCTTCACACTTTGCTAGACACGTTCGATGATAATCGCTATGCCCTGACCGACGCCGATGCACATCGTGCACAGAGCATAGCGCCCACCGGTCCTGTGCAATTGATACAGCGCCGTGGTCACCAGCCGCGCACCGCTTGCGCCGAGCGGATGGCCGAGCGCGATGGCGCCACCATTCGGGTTGACGTTTGCGGCGTCATCGGGGAGGCCCAGGTCGCGGGTGACGGCAAGCGCCTGCGCCGCAAAGGCTTCGTTCAGTTCGATGACGTCGATGTCGGCAAGCGTCAGACCCGCCTTCGCGAGCACCTTGCGCGTGGCCGGCGCGGGACCGAAACCCATGATGCGCGGAGCAACACCTGCCGCGGCCGCCGCGACGACGCGCGCTTTCGGCGTCAGGCCATGGCGGCGGATGGCGTCTTCGGACGCGAGCAGCGTGGCGCAGGCGCCGTCGTTCACGCCGGACGCGTTGCCCGCAGTGACCGTGCCGTCAGGACGGACGACACCTTTCAGCTTCGCGAGCGATTCCGTGGTCGTTTCGCGCGGATGCTCGTCGCGGCTCACGACGACGGGATCGCCCTTTTTCGCCGGCAGGGTGACGGGAACGATTTCCTCGGTGAGACGACCCGCGGCGATCGCGGCGGCGGCGCGCTGCTGGCTTCTCCACGCGAACGCGTCCTGATCGGCGCGCGAAACCTTGAACTCCGTCGCGACATTTTCCGCAGTCTCCGGCATGGAATCGATGCCGTACTTCGCTTTCATGAGCGGATTGACGAAGCGCCAGCCGATGGTCGTGTCCTCGACCCTTGCCGCCCGCGAGAACGCGCTGTCGGCCTTGCCCATGACGAACGGCGCGCGCGACATGCTTTCCACACCTCCGGCGATCATCAACGACGTCTCGCCGCTCTTGATCGCCCTCGCCGCCATAGCAATGGCGTCCATGCTCGATCCGCAGAGACGATTCACCGTCGTGCCCGGCACGTCGACCGGAAGGCCGGCCAACAAGAGCGCCATCCGTCCGACGTTGCGGTTGTCTTCGCCGGCCTGGTTGGCGCAACCGTAGATGACATCGTCCACGGCAGACCAGTCCACCTTCGCGTTGCGCTCGATCAGCGCGCGCAGCGGAATGGCGCCGAGGTCGTCGGTGCGGACATGCGCGAGGGCGCCACCGTAACGACCGATGGGAGTTCGGATGGCATCGCAGATGAACGCGTTTGGCATGGAATTTTCCGGGGTTTGGTGGCGACCATTATCGCCTTCGAAATCGTTGTGGGTACGAAACGCCCGCTTACGCCATCGCGAGCGGCACGCCGGTCAGCTTCGCAAGTTCCGTGAGCGACAGGCCGTCGACCAACTCCAGCACGCGAAGGCCCTCGGGCGTGACATCCATGACCGCCAAGTCGGTGTAGATCCGGTTGACGCACGCAATGCTGGTCAGCGGGTAAGTGCATTTGGCGACGATCTTGCTGGCGCCGTTCTTGGTCTGGTGATCCATCATCACAAATACTTTCTTGGCGCCGATGGCCAGATCCATCGCACCCCCGACGGCGGGAATCGCGTCGGGCGCACCCGTGTGCCAGTTCGCGAGATCGCCGTCGGCGGAAACCTGGAAGGCGCCGAGAACGCAGAAATCGAGGTGGCCGCCGCGCATCATCGCGAATGAATCCCCGTGATGGAAATACGCGCCGCCCGTGAGCAGCGTCACGGGCTGCTTGCCGGCGTTGATGAGGTCGGCGTCTTCATCTCCCGGTGCCGGCGCCGGTCCCATCCCGAGGAGACCGTTTTCGCTGTGCAGAAAAATATCGCGGTCCTTCGGCAGGTGATTGGCGACGAGTGTCGGGAGGCCGATGCCCAAATTCACGTACGCGCCCTCGGGAATGTCGCGGGCAACGCGTGCGGCCATCTGATCGCGGCTGTAACGGTTCATGTCGACTTCCTACGCGGCGGCTTGAGGTTGCGACTGAACGACGGGCGCGTCGATGGCAACAACACGCTGGACGAAAATCCCCGGGGTAACGATGTTTTCCGGATCGAGGCCGCCCAACGCCACCACCTCGCGCACCTGGGCGATTGTGCACTTGGCCGCGCTGGCCATGATCGGCCCGAAATTGCGCGCGGTCTTGCGATAGATCAAATTACCCCAGCGGTCGCCCTTTTCGGCCTTGATCAGCGCGAAATCGGCGTGGATCGGGTGTTCGAGAACGTAATTGCGCCCGTTGATGACCCGCGTTTCCTTAGCCGCAGCCAGAAGAGTCCCGTAGCCGGTCGGCGTGAAAAAAGCGCCGATGCCCGCGCCGGCCGCGCGGATGCGCTCGGCCAGGTTGCCCTGCGGCACCAGTTCCAGTTCGATTTCACCGGCGCGATACAGCGCGTCGAACACATAGGAATCCGTCTGGCGCGGAAACGAGCAGATGATCTTGCGCACGCGCTTTGTCTTGAGCAGTGCGGCGAGTCCGATATCGGCATTGCCTGCATTGTTGTTGACGATGGTGAGTCCGCGCGCGCCCTGGTCGATGAGCGCGTCGATCAACTCCGAAGGCATGCCTGCCGTGCCGAAGCCGCCGATCATGACCGTGGCGCCGTCGTGAATTCCGGCCACGGCAGCCGCGGGTGTCGAAACGATCTTGTCGATCATGTCTCAGTCTCTGGAATGCAGGACCATCAATGACTGATGGCGATACGAAATTCGTTGCTGGGGCGGTCTTCCGCGTCGAGCCGGATGTACTCGACATCGAAGACCTGCAACCCGGTGTCGGCGAGATTGCCGACGAGTTCGCGGCGCATCGGCGTGTCGCCCAGGATGTCGTAACGCGTCTCGTGCGGCGTCACCGGAAGCAGCCGGAGGCTGACGTGGCTGTACCCGGCCTTGGCGGCGCACTTGACCATTTCCGGCGGCGTCAGTTCGATGACGCTCAACGTTGCAGGTGAAATGGGGCGGTCCACGGTTTGCATTTCGATATGTTGTTGAACGAAGCGTCGAGCGTTCTTGCCAGCTCAGGCGCTTTTCTTTTCCGCATGGCCGCCCAGGAACAGCCGGTTGAGATCGGGATCCTTGAGCAGCTCGCTCGCGGGACGATCGAGCGCCAGGCGGCCCATTTCCAGCACCAATGCACGGTTCGAATACTTGAGCGCCGTGCGCACGTTCTGCTCGACCATCAGGACGGTCGTGCCGCCGTCAGCCAACCCTCGCAGCAGCGCCATCACCTCCTGCACGAGTTTGGGCGACAGTCCGATCGACGGCTCGTCGATCAGGAGCACGCGGGGACGCAGCAACAGCGCGCGGCCGACTTCGAGCTGCTTCTGCTCGCCGCCCGACATGGTGGATGCCTGATTGTCGAGGCGCTCCCGGATGCGTGGAAACCGCGTCAGGACTTCCTCGATCCGGCCACCCAATTCGCCGCGCGGGAGCGTGATGCCGCCCAATTCCAGGTTGTGGCGCACGGACAGCGACCCGAACAGGTTCCGGCCTTGCGGAACGAACGCGATTCCGTCAGCGAGCAATTCGCGCTGCGACTTGCCGTTGATGCATTTGCCCTCGAAGCGAACCTCGCCCGAGCGTGGCACCAGCATGCCGAACAGCGTCTTCAGCACCGTTGACTTGCCGGCGCCGTTGGGTCCGATCAGGAGCGTGATCTCGCCGCGGCGCGCGTCCAGCGTGGTCTCGTTCAGGATCGTCAGGCTCGGTGAATACCCGGCGACGACATGGTCGAATTCGATGAGTTTTTCTGCGGTCATGATTGTCCCCGGCTCGGTTTCCTGCTCAGTTTCCAACTTAGTTGCCCAAATACGCTTCGAGCACCTGCGGATTCGCCTGCACGGTCGCCGGCGGACCTTCCGAGAGCACCTTGCCCTCGACCATGCAGATGACGTGCGGGCAGAGCTTCATGATGAAGTCCATGTTGTGTTCGATCACGACGAAACTGCCGCCCTGCGATTTGTTCAGTTCGACCAGCAATTCGCGCAACTGGTCGACGAGGCTGGGATTCACACCCGCGCACGGCTCATCGAGCAATACCAGCCGCGGCGCCGGCATGAACGCCATCGCGATGTCGATCAGCTTCTGTTGCCCGTAGGACAGGCTGCCGGCCGGCAAGTGCGCGACGTGCTGGAGGCGAAAGAGCTCGACCATCTTGTCCGCATGCTCGCCCAACCCCGCATCCGGCTGGGCCATCAGGCGCGAGACCAGCGTGCCCTTGAACTCCTGCGCCGCCACGATCAGGTTGTCGCGCACCGACAGCTTCACGAACACCTGCAGCGTCTGAAACGTCCGTCCCACGCCTCTGCGGGACAATTCCAGCGGCGACATGCCCGTGATGTCCTCGTCGCAGAAGGCCACACTCCCGGACGTCGGCTTGATCTGCCCCAGGATGCTGTTGAAAAGCGTCGTCTTGCCCGAGCCATTGGGCCCGATCACGCCAACTATTTCACCCGGCCCGACATCGAAACTGACGCCGTCCACTGCCTTGATCGCGCCATAGGCCTTGCGCACGTCCTTGACCTGAAGGAAAGAATTCATTTTGCCCCTCCCTTCGCCTTGAAGCGGTCGCCGAACGAGAGGATGCCGCCGGGCAGCCAGATCATCAGCGCGATGACGGCCACGCCGAAGAACGCGAGATACCACTTCTGCATGAATTTCAACCATTCCACGCTGGAAGAACGCAGCAATTCCGGCAGGAGGATGATGATGATCGTGCCGATCACGGGTCCCATGAAGCGTCCCGAGCCGCCGACGATGACCGCGAGCAGCATCATGAGCGACGTCGAAAAATGAAACGGTCCCGGTTCGATGAATTCCACCAGCGACGCGTAGTAGACGCCGCCGATTCCCGCGCACGCTGCGCCAATGGCGAAGGCAAGCAGCGTGTAAGCCGTGATGTTGACGCCCAGACTTTCGGCGCGGATCGGGTTGTCCCGCAGCGCCGCGAATGCCCGGCCCCACGGAGACCGGAGCAGCCACCACAGGAGCGCAGCGAGAACGATCAGCGACACAAAGGTGAAGTAGAAGTACGGCACGGCCCCATCCAACGCGTAACCGAAGAGTGATGGCCGGGGAATGCTCGAGATGCCGAACGTGCCCCCGGTGATTTTTTCCTCGTTGCGCATCATCAGGAAGACCAGCACGTTGAATCCCAGCGTCGCGAACGCGAGGTAATGGTGCTGCACGCGCAATGCGGGAAATCCGAGGGCCAGGCCGACAGCAAAGCACGCCACCGCGGCGATGGGGAGCACGACCAGGAACGGGACGCCGGCCTTCATCGCAATCGCACCGATGTAGGCGCCGATCCCGAAGAACGCCGCCTGGCCAAGCGACATCTGTCCCGCATAGCCGACCGTGAGGTTCAGGCCGAACGTGGCCATCAGGTAGACGCAAGTCAGCGTGAGCAGGTAGACCTCGCTGCGCTTCGCGAACAGCGCGGCGACGGCGACGATCGCAAGTCCGGTGACCAACAACAGGGTTTTGCGCTGGTTGTTCATACTTTGCGCTCCTCTGACTTGCCCAGCAGTCCTTCAGGCCGGAACAGGATCACCCCAAGGAACAGGACCAGCGCCACACCTTCCTTGTAGGCCGGCGAAACGTAGAAGCCCACGACGTTTTCAAGAATTCCGATCAGCACGCCGCCCAACAGCGCGCCGCGCGTCTGGTTGAAGCCGCCGATGATGGCGGCGAAGAACGCCTTCTGCCCGATCGAGTCGCCCATGTCGAACTTGGCGAGATAGGTGGGTGTCACCAACAGCGCCGCGACGACCGCAAGCACCGCGTTGATCAGGAATACATAGAGGACCATCTGCTTGACGTTGATGCCGAGCACCTTGGCGGCATCGGTGTTCTGCGCTACCGCCTGCATGGCACGGCCGGTCACGGTCTTGTTGAGGAAGCTCTGCAGGAAAAAGACGATCAGCCCGGCCATGAGCAGCGTGCCGACGTCCGAATACGAGACGTTGATCCCGGCGAGCGCGAACTGGCCGTCGGGGAAGGGGCTCGGGAACGGATGCGCCTCGGCGCTGTAGCCCGCGCGCACCATCGACTTGACCGCAATCGAAACGCCCAACGTGGCAATCACCAGCGGAATCACGCCATGCTTGATCAGGGGATCGACGATGACGCGCTTGAAGCCGTACCCCAGGATCAGCATCGACATGGCGCAGGACAGCAGGAATGCCAGCCATAACGGCGCGCCCATGGCCATGAAGAACAGCATGCCGAAGGCGGGCAGCATCACGAACTCGCCCTGCGCGAAGTTGATGACGCCCGCCGCTTGCCACAACAGCGTGAAGCCCAGCGCGGCAAGCGCGTAAATCGCGCCCGTCGCGGTGCCGGAAAAGACAAGTTGGATCAGGTCGCCCACGAAACGTCTCCTCAGGTCGGCGCTCCGCCGGAGCGCCCCCTTTCAGGGACGCCCGGGACAGGCGGCGCCGTGTCGTTGCTGTGGCGGAATTACTTGGCGGATGCCGGCGGCAGCGTGTCTGTCACGACCCCTTTGCCGTTGACGACCTTGACCAGGAAGCTCTCGCGATCGAGGTCGCCGTTGTCGTCGAACGTGACATCGAGCAGGACCCCCGGATTGTCCTTCGCCGAGATCTTTGCGCCGTGGAGCGACTTCGCCAGCAGCTTGGAGTCGACCTTGCCGTTCTTCTCGGTGAGCGCCTTGACGACATACATGCCGCTGTAGCCCTTCATGCCGTTGTGGTCGCTCATGTACTTGTATTCCTTGGTGAACTTGTCATCGAACGCCTTGATCGTCGCCTGTGGCGCGTCGACGGTGAGGCCGACGTGGGCGATCGCGCCGTTGGCCGCGTCACCGGCAAGCTCGATCACCTTCTGGCCGGTCAGCGTGGTTTCGCCGACGATCGGCTTGTCGTAGCCTTGCTTGCGCAATTCGCGCAGCGCGCGGGCCGATTCCTCTTCGTTGGTGTAGACGAACAATGCATCCGCGTTGGACTGCTTCGCCTTCAGCACCGCGCCCGAGAAGTCGACCTGGCCCGGATCAGTGGAGATGTCCGCCGCCACCTTGATGCCCTGCGCCTCGAGTGCCTTGACCATCACGTCGCGGCCGCCCTTGCCGAAGTCGTTGTTGACAAAGATGATCGCGACCGACTTGGCCTTGAGACCGTCCTTGATGTAACGCGCCAGCTTCGGCATGGCCGTGGACTGCGTGAACGAGGTCCGGAAGATGTACGGATTGCCCTGCTGCGTGATGCCGGCGGCCTCGCCACCGGTGAAGTTGGTGACCTCGGCTTTCCTGGTTTCCGCCATGCTGACGATGATCGAGCCGGAAAACACCGGACCCATCACAACGTAGGCGCCATCATCGACGGCCTTCTGCGAAAGCGCCTTGGCCACGCCCGGGTTGGTCTGCGTGTCGAGCGATTGCAGGTCGATCTTGCGGCCGAGAATGCCGCCGGACGCGTTGATTTCCTTGACCGCCAGCTTGACGCCGTTGTCGAAGTTGGTGCCGGCAGTGGCGCCGCCGCCCGACAGTTCGACGATATCGACGATCTTGATCGGGCCCGATTGCGCGGAAACGGCGAGGGGAACGGCAAGCGCCATTGCAGCGGCGAGCGTCCGGACGATTCTATTCATGGTGACTCCTCCTTTGGGAAACGTTTTATGAATTCACTACCCTCGGTTCACTACGCTCAGTTAACTACTCATCGGTGCCGACATCAACTCGCACTTGTTCGATTAACGCTCATTTGTGCGATCAACGAACAGAAGACTAAACGCCGCCGATTGGCGCGTCAAGGGCGATTATCGAAATGTTGTGCGTTTATCGCACATGAGGTATCCTGTCGGTCGACGATATTCATTTGAGGAAATTCCCCGCATGCCTCCCACTCCGAAGTTCGCGGCCCGCAAACCCGGCCCGCGCGTGACCACAACTGTCCCCGCCGCCGATAAGCGGCCGGCCAAGGCTGCCATGGCCGGCGCGGTGGCGCGAACCGAACTTTCCCTCTCGGCCGCGGAACGCATCGAAGCATGGAGCGGTGACCCGAATTTCATGACGTCCCTGGCTCGTGGCATCGCGGTCATCCGGGCATTTACCCAGCAAAAGCGGCGGCTGACCATCTCCCAGCTTTCGCAACGAACCGGCATTCCCCGTGCCGCGGTCCGCCGGTGTCTTTATACGCTCGCCCAGCTCGGCTATGTCAATGCCGACGAAGGCAAGGACTTTACGCTGAGTCCGTGCATTCTGTCGCTCGGCCACGCCTATCTGTCGTCGACGCCGCTCACCGCCGCAGCCCAGCCGCTGCTCGACCGGGTGAGCGATGTTCTCCACGAGTCGTCGTCGATCGCCTTGTTCGAGGGGGACGAAATTCTCTATGTCGCTCGTTCTTCGACCAACCGGCGGATCATGTCGGTCGACTTGGGGATAGGGACGCGCTTGCCGGCCTATTGCACGTCCATGGGGCGGGTCCTGCTCGCATACCTTCCGCAGGCGGAACAGGACGCCTACCTCGCCCGCGTAAAGATGATTCGGTATACGCCCCGGACGATCGTCGCACCGGACAAGCTGCACCGCGAACTCGACGGCATTCGCCGCAAGGGCTATGCCATCGTGGATCAGGAGCTGGAAATCGGTCTGCGCTCGATCGCGGTTCCGGTCCGCGACCACGCCGGCAGGGTGGTCGCCGCAATGAACATCGGAACCCACGCGTCGCGGGTGTCGCTCCCGGAAATGGAAAAGACTTTCCTGCGCGAACTCGAGTCCGCGGCGATTGAACTGGGTTCGTCGCTGATGGCGTGAACGCGCACCGGCGCGAGGCCGGGGAAGGCCTGCAGGAAGCCAACGCCCGTCGGGCTATTTCATGAAATTGAGATAGGCCCAGAGCAGGATCAGCGCACCGACGATCGAGAGAACGATTCCGGCCGGATGAAACTTGCCGTCGGGGGACTTCCATATGAGGCTGCCGATGACACCGCCGACGATGGAACCGCCGATACCCAGCAGCGTGGTCATCCAGAATCCCAGGGCGATGGCACCCGGGTAGAAAAAACGTGCCAAAAGGCCGACAATGAAGCCGACCACGATCATCCAGACGATGCCCATGATTCCCATTGCATTCTCTCCCAATAGAGTAGGTTGCAAGTGCGCGGCAAATGTGCGGCAACTGTGTGGCAATCTAGTGCAGCGAAGGCCGCGTTGCTGCCACGATCATGCTAGCACGGCGTAACGGTGCTGGCACGGCGGAACTGTAAGCGGCGGCGGCATGGCGGCGACTCATCTTCATGCGCCTGACCAGACTCGTTCCGCGTACTGCAACCATTGCTGCTGCCGCCCTCTTGACCGGATTGGTACTCGCTGCGACAACTTCGGCCGCCGCGCCTGCATCGTGCAACGCCGCAAGCGGACCGCGCACCACGCCGCTCATCGAATTGTTCACCTCCGAAGGTTGCGACAGCTGTCCTCCGGCAGACCGCTGGCTGTCTGCTCATTTTCCGGCCACCGTTGCGGAACCGACCACGCTGGCACTGGCTTATCACGTCGATTACTGGGACCGGCTGGGGTGGCGCGATCGCTTTGCCTCCGCGCAATTCACGCAACGGCAATATGACGAAATGCATGCGAATGGTGCGACGTTCGTCTACACGCCGCAGGTCCTGTTGCAGGGACACGATGCGCCGGAATGGAAAAAGGGTCGCGTCAACGAGACCCTGGCCGCTGTGGCGCGACGCCCGGCCCGGGCGTCGATCGGACTCGACATTGCCGGGTCCCCTGATTCGCTCAAGGTGCGGGCGTCTGCCATGGTGAGCGATGTGGCGGCGCGCAAGCACGCAGTTTTGTGGCTGGCCTATACCGACAGCGGCCATGTTACGGACGTTGCCGCGGGCGAGAATCGTGGCGTGCGGCTTGTCCATGATCACGTCGTGCGTTCATTGCATGGCCCCTACGCCGTGGATGCGAACGGTGCAACGAAACCGGAATTCGACATCGCGGTGCCGCGCGACGCCGGTCGGTCGCCGGTGGTAGTCGCCTTCGTGCAGGACGCAAAAACCGGCGACATCCTGCAGGCGCTCGCGTTGCCCGCCTGCCGGTAATCACGGCGCTTTACACGCGGGGAGTTCGGCGAAGCACCAACAAAAAGCCCGCATGACGCGGGCTCTTTGCTGCACTGGAACGGGCCGTTGGCCGCCCGTTCCGGGCTCAGGGCAACATGCTGTGATCGTAGACGCGAATGTCCCGGTCCTTGGTCTCGGTGAGGAAGATCGACCCGATAATCAGCGTCATGATCGCAACGACGATCGGATACCACAGGCCGTAGTAGATATCGCCGGTGGCCGCGACCATCGCGGTCGCGGTCAGCGGCAGCATGCCGCCGAACCAGCCGTTGCCAATGTGATACGGCAACGACATCGACGTGTATCGGATCTTGGTCGGGAAGAGCTCCACCAGGAACGCGGCGATCGGCCCGTATACCATGGTCACGTAAAGCACCATGATCACGAGAATCAGCTCGGCCATGACCCAATTGACCTGACTCTTGTCGGCGCCGCTCTTGTAACCGCTTTCCTTGAGCGTGGCTTCGAGCTTCTTCTGGTCCCAGCCTTCGATCCTGGTGGTGCCGATCGTGGCGACCACGGATTTACCGGGTTCCGCCGGCACCGACTTGAACGACAGGCCCTGCTTGGTCAGGAAGTCCTTCGTCCGGTCACAGTCGGAGAACGTGCTCCACGGTCCGACGAAGATGTGGAACTGGCACTCGGTCGCCGCCACGGTAATCGGCGTCTTTGCCGCGAATTCCTCGAGCGCCGGATTGACGTAGTGCGTCAGGCCGGCGAACAGCGGGAAGTAGGTCACCGCGGCGATCAGGCAGCCCGCCAGGATTATTTTCAACCGCCCGATCCGGTCGGAGAGCCAGCCGAAAAAGATGAAGAACGGTGTGCCGATCAGCAGCGACACGCCGATCAGCGAGTAGGCTGACAAGTAATCGAGCTTGAGCGTGATGATGAGGAAGAACAGCGCGTAGAACTGCCCCGTGTACCAGACCACACCCTGGCCGGCGGTCGCGCCGAGCAGAGCAAGCAGCACGAATTTGTTGTTCGGATACTTGAAGAAGCTGTCGGTGAGCGGCGATTTCGAACCTTTGCCCTCGGACTTCATCTTCTGGAAAATCGGGGACTCATGCAGCTTGAGCCGGATATAGATGGAGAACACCAGCAGGATCAGCGACATCCAGAACGGAATCCGCCAGCCCCATTCGGCAAAGTCCTTGGCATCCATGTACAAGCGCGCCCCGCCGATCACCGCCAACGCCATGAAGAAACCCAAGGTCGCGGTGGTCTGGATCCAGCTCGTGTCGTAGCCGCGTCTCTCGTGCGGCGCGTGCTCTGCGACGTAGGTCGCCGCGCCGCCATATTCGCCGCCGAGCGCCAGGCCCTGTACCAGCCGCAACGTCACCAGCAGGACGGGCGCCGCCCAGCCGATGGTCTGGAACGTGGGCAGCAGGCCGACCAGGAACGTGGCACCGCCCATGAAAACGATGGTGATCAGGAACGTGTATTTGCGTCCCACCAGATCGCCGATCCGGCCGAAGACAATGGCGCCGAACGGCCGCACCAGAAAGCCCGCGGCGTACGTTGCAAACGCCGAAAGCAGCGCCGCGGTCTCGTTCCCCGACGGGAAGAACAACGCAGCGAAAAACGGCGCGAGTGTTGCGTAGAGGTAGAAGTCATACCACTCGAAAACGGTGCCAAGCGAGGAGGCGAAGATGACCTTCCTTTCCTCCGTTCCGACGCTTTTGATCGACTCTTCTTCCAGTAACCCCTTTGCCCCGGATGCCGCCATTGTTGCCTCCCTAGTTCGTTGTCCCACGAATCCAACTTCCAGCGTTACGGTATCCTACGCGCTCGATTCGGACTCCGCCATCGCTGCGCCTTCGATATTCCGCGAATACAAGTTCCCCCTGCGCAATATCCTCGCATCTGCTTACGCAAGGCTTACATCCGCGAATGTGGCCTGCTGCGGCGCAGCAACGAGGACCGGGTTCACCGCTGGTCGAGCAGCGCGCTGATCTTGCCCATGAGGTCCCGGGTCGAGAACGGCTTCGTGACATAGAGATCGGCGCCAATCGCCAGCCCCTTGTTGACCTCCGCGTCGCGCCCCTTGGCGGACAGCATGATGATCTTGATGTGGCGCCAGTCGGCG
>JAYTIR010000482.1:0-2238 GCA_043731765.1 Burkholderiales bacterium | reverse complement strand
GCGGGATCACCCACAAGGTGCATGGACTGGTCGCGGCCGCAGCGCCCCCCGCGGCCATGATCGAGGGCGCGGAACGGCTGGGCTTTGACATCACGCACGTCTATGGTCTGACCGAATCGTACGGACCGGCGTCCGTGTGTGCGAAACATCCCGAATGGGAGGCGCTCGACATCGGCGCGCGCACCGAACGCAACGGGCGGCAGGGCGTTCGTTACACCTGTCAGGAAGGCATGACCGTGCTGGACCCGGAAACCATGCAGCCCGTGCCGTGGGACGGCGAAACGATGGGCGAGATCATGTTCCGCGGCAACATCACGATGAAGGGCTACCTCAAGAATCCGGCGACGACCGACGAAGCGTTCGCTGGCGGCTGGTATCACACGGGCGATTTAGCCGTGATGCAGCCGGATGGTTACGTGAAAATCAAGGACCGCTCGAAGGACGTCATCATTTCCGGCGGCGAGAACATCAGTTCGATCGAAGTCGAGGACGTGCTCTATCGTCATCCCGATGTGCTGACGGCCGCGGTCGTCGCGCAACCCGACCCGAAATGGGGTGAAACGCCCTGCGCCTTCGTGGAACTGAAGCCGGGCGGGAAGGCGACCGAGGCGGAACTGATCGCGCATTGCCAGCAGTTACTGGCGCGGTTCAAGGCGCCGAAGAAGATCGTGTTCGGCGAAATTCCGAAAACTTCCACTGGAAAAATTCAGAAATTCCTGTTGCGGGAACGGGTGAAGTCGACGGCTGCCATTCAGTAGTTCGTCGGCGACTATTGGTCCGCCAAGACCGCCTCCGCCGCAGCCAGGTCCTCGAGCGCGAAACCGACCGACTTGAACACGGTGATCTGGTCGTCGCGCGTGCGGCCCGGATGCGTGCCTCGCGCGAAGTCGCGCAATTCCGCCGCGACGTCGTCCACGGAAATTGTGCCACTCTCGATCGCCTGTACCACATCGCCGCCTTCAGCAAGCGCGGCCTGCCGGTCGTCCACGACAATGAGGTCCGCGCGTCGCATTGCGTCGTCGTCGGTCTCGCGCATGTGACGCTTGAACGCTCCCACCAGATCGAGGTGCGTGCCTGGTACCAGCCACTTGCCGAGGACGAGCGGCGTCGTTGACAACGTGGCGCACGACACGATGTCGGCGCTAGCCACCGCTGCTTCGAGATCCGCCGTGGCATGCGCGGGAATGCCGGCGCGCGTGCAGTCGTCGGCCGTCTGCTCCGCATGCGCCATGGTGCGGCTCCAGATGGCGACGTGATCGATGGGACGCACGTGCCTGTGCGCGTCGATCAAACCGCGACACTGGCGGCCCGCGCCGACCATCACGAGGCGATGCGCGTCGCGGCGCGCGAGTTTGTTCGCGGCGTAGGCGGATGCTCCCGCCGTGCGGCGCGCGGTCAGCTCTTCGCCATCCAGCGTTGCGAGCGGCACGCCATTGTTCGCGTCGAACAGCACATAGACGGCCGCGACCGATCGCTCGTCGCGTGTTGCATTGCCGGGAAACACCGTGACCAGCTTGACGCCGACATGACGTCCGATGCGCCAGGCGGGCATCAACAGCAGCGATGCCGCGGGAAGACCGGGCACGTCGACCGTGTGATTGACGCGCAACGGGGCGTGAACCTCGGCGCGCAAGGCCTCGTCGAGCGCGGCCAGCATTCGCGGCCAGGGAAGGCGCGCGCGAACGGCCGCCGCGTCGAAAATTTGCATCAACCGGACGATTCGGCCAACGATAGCAAGGAGGCGTTGCCGCCGGACGCCGTGGTGTTGATCGTGATCGTGCGCTCGCTCACGAGCCGCGTCATGTCGTAACCACCGATCCCCGAGACCACGAGCGGAACGATTTGTCCGGGAAGTTCAGACAATTTGCGACGCAATTCCTGCGCGGCGGCGGCGTTGCCCGCGAACAGCACCACGTCCGGCTGCGCGGCCAGCAAATCGGGGACCAGCTCGCAGCCCTGCGTGATCATTCCACGCACGCGCTTGCCCAGCGCAGATGCAGGAAGCAGCGCAACGTTGCCTGTCGCCACGGCCGCGCGCACCTGATCGGCCAGTTCGCTTTCGGTGTCCGCGATGCACGCGACACGTCCACGCGGACGCAGGTACAGCGTGTTGGTTTCGCCGGTAGGTCCGGATAAAGTTTCCCCGGCATGGACGTCGGCAGGAAGTGGCGGCGGCGCGGAATTGACGAGCCGCCACAGATAGTGCGGTCCGCCCGCCTTGGGACCGGTTCCGGACAA
>JAYTIR010000481.1:0-11039 GCA_043731765.1 Burkholderiales bacterium | reverse complement strand
TTCAGCGAATTCGGACTCGTGCGCCATCGTGTGCGCGTCGAAGTGGCCTGGCTCCTGGCACTTTCCGATGAGCCGGCCATCCCGGAGGTGCCGCCATTTTCAGCCTCCGCGCGCGCAGCCCTCGATGGGGTCGTGCAATCGTTTTCCCCGACTGACGCTGCGCGCGTCAAGGACATCGAACGCAAGACGAACCACGACGTCAAGGCCGTCGAGTACTGGCTGAAGGAGCGCTTCGCCGCCGTTCCGGAAGTTGCGCGCGTCGCGGAGTTCATCCACTTTGCCTGCACCTCCGAGGACATCAACAATCTCGCGCATGCCCTTGCCCTCGCGGCAGCGCGTCATGACGTGCTGCTGCCCGCGCTGCGCGACATCGCCGCATCCTTTCGCGCGCTTGCGCACGCGAACGCCGAAGTGCCCATGCTGTCCCGGACGCATGGCCAGCCGGCAACGCCGACCACGCTCGGCAAGGAAATCGCCAATGTGTACGCGCGGATCGAGCGGCAGATCGTCGCGATCGAACGCGTGCCCATCAAGGGCAAGGCCAATGGCGCCGTGGGAAACTACAACGCGCATCTCGCTGCCTATCCCGATGTCGACTGGGAGCGCCTCTCGGCCAGGCTCGTTGCGGGGCTCGGCCTTGAATTCAATCCCTACACCACGCAGATCGAGCCGCACGATTACATGGCCGAACTCTTCGACGCGATCGCGCGCGCCAACACGATCCTCATCGACTTCGACCGCGACATCTGGGGCTATGTCTCGCTCGGATATTTCCGGCAAAGTGTTGCGCAGGGTGAAGTCGGCTCGTCCACGATGCCGCACAAGGTCAATCCGATCGACTTCGAAAATTCAGAGGGAAACCTGGGGTTGGCCAACGCGGTCCTGCGCCACCTCGCGGAAAAACTGCCGGTGTCGCGTTGGCAGCGCGACCTCACGGATTCGACCGTCCTGCGCAACATGGGCGTGGCGCTCGGGTACGCGTTGCTCGGGTGGACGTCGTTGCTGCAGGGCATGCGCAAGCTCGAAGTCGACACCGCGCGAATGGCGGCCGACCTCGACGCGAACTGGGAAGTGCTGGCGGAACCGATCCAGACGGTGATGCGACGTTTCGGAATTGCCAACCCGTACGAACAGTTGAAGGCGCTGACGCGCGGCAAGACCGGCTTGACCCGCGTATCACTCCACGCCTTCATCGATGGCCTCGCTCTGCCCGCAGATGCCAAGGCGCGTCTCAAGGCGCTGACGCCTTCGACCTACGTCGGCAAGGCTGCCGAGCTCGCGAAGCGGGTCTGACCCCGCGCCTCCGGCGGCCGTTACAGCCCACTATTTGCGCGAGCGGCGTTCGCTCACGAACGTCCAGGCGGCGGGGATCAGCGAAACGAGGACGATCCCGAGGACGATCAGCGACAGGTTCTGCTTGACCCACGGTATGTTGCCGAACAGGTAACCCGCGTAGACAAGCAAGCTGATCCACATCACCGCGCCGATCACGTTGTACGAGAGGAACTTGCGATAGGTCATGCCGGCCACCCCGGCCAGGAAGGGCGCGAAGGTGCGGATGATCGGCACGAAACGGCCGATGATGATCGTGACGCCTCCGTACTTGTCGTAGAACGCATGCGTCCGCCGCAGGTGGTCCTGCTTGAACCACCGCGAATCGGGCTTGTCGTAGACCCGCGGGCCGATGTAGTGACCTATGGCGTAATTCAGCGAATCGCCGAGGATTGCCGCAACGATCAGCAACGCGACCAGCATGTGCACGTTGAGGTCGGCGGTCGCGACCACCGTGCCGGCAATGAACAGGATCGAATCGCCCGGCAGGAACGGGAATACGACCAGCCCCGTCTCCGCGAATATCACCAGAAAGAGGACCGCGTAGATCCACGGCCCGTACTGGCCGGCCATGTCCGCGAGCGTCTGGTCGAGCGCGAACAGCGTATAGAAGAGCGTTGTCAGCATGGGCGGGTTGGGGCCCTACGGCAGGATTTTCTCGCCGCCGGGTCCGGCTTTTCTTTCCGGCCTGACCAGGTCCTCGCGGGAGACGCCCATCCACATCACCAGCGGCGCCATCACCAGCACCGACGAGTAGATGCCGAAGCAGATGCCGATCGTCAGCGCCAGCGCGAAAAAGTGCAGCGTCTCGCCGCCGAAAAACAGGATCGACAGGACCATCATCAGCGTGCTGCCATGGGTGATGATGGTGCGCGAGATCGTGCTGGTGATCGCGTTGTCGATCACGTGCGTCACGGTGGCCTTGCGCATCTTGCGGAAATTTTCGCGGATCCGGTCGGCGATCACGACCGATTCGTTGACCGAATAGCCGAGCACCGCGAGAATCGCCGCCAGCACCGGCAGTGAAAACTCCCACTGGAACAGCGCGAAGAAGCCCAGGATGATGATGACGTCGTGCAGGTTGGCGACGATCGCGGCGATCGCGAAGCGCCACTCGAAGCGCATCGCGAGATACGCGACGATGCCGAGCGACACGAGCAGGAGTGCCAGGGCGCCGTTTTCATAGAGTTCGCGGCCGACTTGCGGCCCGACGAATTCGACCCGTTGCTGGGTCGCGGAGGGGTCGTCGGCCCGCAGCTCCCCCATCACGCGATTGGACAGTTGCGCGCTGGACACACCTTCCTTCAGCGGCAGTCTGATGAGAGCGGTGTCGGAGCGGCCGAAGCTCTGTGCCGAATATTCGCCGAGGTTGAGTTTGTCGAGCGCCGCGCGGACGTGCCCGAAGTCCACCGGGTGGCCGTAGGTTACTTCGATGACCGTGCCGCCGCGGAAGTCCACGCCCAGGTTAAGACCCTTGGTGGCCAGGAAGACGACGGCCAGCAGGAATGTCACCAGCGAGATCACGTTGAACGTGAGCGCGTATCGCATGAACGGAATGTCGCGTCTGATTCTGAAAAATTCCATCGTTGAACCTTTTCCTTGAAGCGTCGCTCCGGCCTGGTCAATATTCAGTCGCCTGACTGCGCGGGAATCCGGCTATTTCATCCGGCTCAGACTTTGGGCACGGCAGCCACGTCGGGCCGCCACACCTGTCCGATCGATATCCTGTCCAGTTTCTTGCGGCTGCCGTAGATCAGCGCGACGATGCCGCGCGACACGAAGACGGCCGAGAACATCGACGTCATGATGCCGAGGCAATGGACCACGGCAAAGCCGCGGACGGGCCCGCTGCCGAAGATCAGCAGCGCCACACCGGCGATCAGCGTGGTCACGTTCGAATCCAGGATCGTTCCCCATGCGCGCTCGTAGCCTGCCTGCAGCGCCGCGTGCGGCGTGGCGCCCCAGCGCAGTTCCTCGCGGATGCGCTCGTTGATCAGCACGTTGGAGTCGATCGCCATCCCCAGCGCGAGGGCGATGGCCGCGATGCCGGGCAAGGTAAGCGTCGCCTGCAGCATCGACAGGATCGCGACCAGGAGCAGCAGGTTGAAGGACAGCGCGATCGTCGAGATCAGGCCCATCAACAAGTAATAGACGCACATGAAGATGGCCAGGACGATGAAGCCGTATTTCACCGAGTTGAAACCCTTGTCGATGTTTTCCTGGCCCAGCGACGGGCCGACCGTGCGTTCCTCGATGATTTCGAGCGGCGCCGCCAGCGCGCCCGCGCGCATCAGCAGCGCGACGTCGCTGGCTTCGCGCGTGGTCATGCGGCCACTGATCTGCACGCGTCCACCGCCGATTTCCTCGCGGATCACCGGCGCGGTGATGACCTCCGCCTTGCCCTTCTCGACCAGCACGATCGCCATCCGCTTGCCGACATTGTCACGCGTCAATTCCTTGAAGATCCGCGCACCGCTGCCGTCGAGGTTCATGTGCACCGCGGGCTCGTTGTTGCGCTGGTCGAAGCCGGGCTGCGCATCGTTGATGCGGTCACCAGTCAGCACCACCTGCCGCTTGACCAGGACCTGCGACCCGCCGCGCTCGATGAAGAGGTCGCTGCCGAACGGCACGCTGCCGGACCGAGCCGCGTCGAGCGCACCGGGTTCGTCGTTGACCATCCGGATTTCGAGCGATGCGGTCCGACCGAGGATATCCTTGGCCCGAGCCGTGTCCTGTACGCCCGGCAACTGCACGACGACGCGTTCCGCGCCCTGTTGCTGGATGATCGGCTCGGCCACGCCCAGTTCGTTGACGCGATTGCGCAGGATCTGGATGTTCTGCTGGACCGCGCCCTCCTGGATGCGCTTTTGCGCCTCGGGCTTGAGCCCGGCGATGAGCCGCAGCTCCCCGCTGCCCCCGGCCCCCCCGTCCGCATCGCGCATCACCAGGTCGGGGTAGTTCTTTTCGATCACGGTCCGCGCCTTGATCCGCTCCGAGTCGTCCTTGAAGCGCATCACGACGTTGCCGCCGTCGCGCGCGATGCCGCCGTACTGGATTTTTTCATTGCGCAACAGGGACCGGATGTCGGTCGCGTAGCGGTCACCGGCCTTGTCGAGCGCCGCCTTCATGTCGACCTGCAGCAGAAAATGCACGCCGCCGCGCAGATCCAGGCCAAGGTACATGGGCAGCGCGCCCATCGAAGTCAGCCACTGCGGCGAGGACGAGAGCAGGTTCAGCGCGACGATGTAGTTGTCGCCGAGCTTTGCCTGGATGGCGTCTTTCGCCTTCAATTGGGTGTCGGTGTCGGCGAATCGAACCTTGATTCCCGTGGCGTCGAGGGAGGCCCCGCGATACGGAATATTGGCCGCCTTCAGCGCATCCTCGATCATTCCGAGCAGTACCGTGTCGACCTTCACCTTCGACGCGCTGACCTGCACGGCCGGCACTTCGGGAAAGAAGTTGGGCAGCGTGTACAGGATGCCGACGAACAGCGCGACGGCGATCACGATGTATTTCCAGAGAGAATAACGATTCATGGCGAACGGCCGGTGTCAGTTGGAATGTGCCGGCGCGACGGGACGCGCGGGGATCGGGTCACAACGTTTTGATCGTGCCCTTCGGCAACAATTGCGCGATGGCCGAGCGCTGCACGCTGATTTCGACGTTGGGCGCAATTTCGACTGCCGCATACTGGTCGGTCAACTTGGCGATCTTGCCCACCAGGCCGCCGGCGGTGACGACCTCGTCGCCCTTTTGCAGCGCTTCGAGCATCGCGCGCGTTTCCTTGGCGCGCTTTTGCTGCGGCCGGATCAGGAGAAAATAGAACACGACGAAGATGGCGATCATCGGCAGGAACGTCATCAGATCGCCGCCGAGAAATCCGCCGGGGGCTTGTGCGTAAGCGTTGGTGATCAACAAGGGAAATCCTCCTGGGGCATCGTGCGTACGCGCACCGGCGCTGCCGGCATATGCGGGGCGATTTTATGGTTATCCGCTGCCGCAAAAAACGGACCTGCGCGAACCTGCGCGGACCTGGCGGAAAGCTCAAGATTCTACCATGCGGCCCCTCTCCGCCTTGAACCGCTGGACGAAGGCAGGAAGGGTGTCGGCCGCGATGGCCTCCCGCAATTCCGCCATCAGATGGTGGTAATAAAACAGGTTGTGAATGGTCGCCAGCCGGGCCCCGAGGATTTCGTTGACCCGGTTCAGGTGGTGCAGGTAGGCGCGGGTGAAGTTGCGGCACGCGTGGCAGCCGCACGTTGCGTCCAGAGGCTGGGTGTCCGTCTTGTATCTGGCATTGCGGATCTTGATGTCGCCGAAGCGCGTGAACAGCCAGCCGTTGCGCGCATTGCGCGTCGGCATCACGCAATCGAACATGTCGATGCCTGCCGCCACGCCGGCGACCAGGTCCTCCGGCGTGCCCACGCCCATCAGGTAGCGCGGACTGTCTTTGGGCAAGTGCTGCGCGATATGCGCTAGTACCCGCAGCATTTCTTCCTTCGGTTCGCCGACGGACAGGCCGCCGATCGCGAAACCGTCGAAGCCGATCGCAGCCAGACCCGCCAGCGACTCGTCGCGCAGGTCCTCGTAAATGCCGCCCTGGACGATTCCGAACAGCGCATTCGGATTGCCGGATGAGGCGAATTCGTCGCGCGAACGCCGCGCCCAGCGCAGCGACAACGCCATCGAGTCCGCCGCTTCGTCGCGGGTGGCAGGCCAGGGAGTGCACTCGTCGAATACCATCACGACGTCCGCATCGAGCGTGCGTTGGATCTGCATGGACAATTCGGGCGTCAGGAACAGCTTGTCCCCGTTCACCGGCGACGCGAAGGCAACACCTTCCTCGGACACCTTGCGCAGCGGCCCCAGGCTCCACACCTGAAAGCCGCCGGAGTCCGTCAGGATCGGGCGATCCCAGCCCATGAACCGGTGCAGGCCCGCGTGCGCCGCGATGACTTCCTGACCCGGACGCAGCCAGAGATGGAACGTGTTGCCCAGCACGATCTGCACGCCGATCTCGATCAATTCGCGTGGCGACATCGCCTTGACCGTGCCATAGGTGCCGACCGGCATGAACACGGGAGTCTCGACGATTCCGTGCGCGAGTTCGAGTCGGCCGCGGCGGGCGGAACCCGACGTGGCGAGGACGGAGAAGCGCATTGTGGGAACGCGACTCAAGCCCGAAGCTTGCGGGCGGCGCGGGGGAGACTAGCGGTTGGAAGTAAAGCGACGTCGTTGCGAAAAACCGATCGCAAGGACAAGTAACATGGTCAGCACGAGACCGCCGTTCGAGAGCGAAGGAATCTTGTTCGCCATGCCGCAGGAAGTTCCCGCAAAGTCAAACGCGTTTTTCCAGACAACATAAAAGTCGCCGGTGAAGTTACCGTAGCCGACGCCGACACCGACGGCGTAATCCGGGGCGATGCCGATCTGGATGACACATGCCGCGCCGGTGATGCGATAGGCGATGGCGGGATCGGGCAGGCCACGCGCGTTCAACTCCGTCCAGTTGGCGAGCACGATGGTCCCGGATTTGGCCTGATTGCCTCCGGCGAATCCCGACGTTGCAGCAAGGGCGGTCACGCCGTTGGTCAATGTGTGGGCCACGATGCTGGCCGCATTCAGAACGCGGGGAAGATTGGGGACGCCGGCTGCGTCAGTACGGACGCCGATTCCGTCCGTCGTGTCGGGGTCAATCGCTTCGAGCGCGCCCCAGCCATTGTGCTGGTTCGCCAGTGCCGGGTTGTTCACGTCGCTGCGATCCTGGTCGTAGAACGTGCCCAGGACGACGGGCCGGCCCGTGTCGGCAAATGCCGCCGCGACATTGCCGACCGCGGTCGCGTTGGCGAATGCACTGTCCTCGAACACGAGTAACACGTCGAATGCGCTGGTCAGCGAAGGCAAGGTTGGCGCGCTGGCCGAGGTATCGATACCGGTGAAAGTGTGGCCGGGGATCTTGGCCGCGAAGTCGGCCGCAGTGGCCACCGCGTAGTTGTTCGACAGCACGCCCACACGGGCAGCCTGCGCGGACGTCGCGGTCAGCGCAACGGCGAACAGGGCGAAAATTCCACACACCGCGGCGAAACGGGAACAGGCAGTCTTCATGGAATTACGGATTCCGTGTCCCGGAATGAAACTCGGGCCGTTTTCCGCTACGAATTCAGTTGTCGTGAGAGTAGCGCGTTGCCTCGATGTTGCCAAGACCAACCGGTCGGCGAAGCCCTTGCTTCCGTCGGTTTTGTTGCGCTGGAAGCATACTTTGACGCGCTTGTCGTCAACCGGCGACGCTTTGGGATATGGTGTGTCGGGCTTTGGCGTCAGTTGGCGGCGGCGCGGGGCGCCAGCTCGAGCAGCATCGCATCGCCATAACTGAAAAACCGATACTTGTCCGCGATGGCGTGGGCGTAGGCTGCGCGGATGTTGTCGTAGCCCGCGAACGCCGACACCAGCATCAACAGCGTCGATTTCGGAAGATGGAAATTCGTGAGCAGCCGGTCGACGACGCGGAAGCGAAATCCCGGCGTCACGAAGAGCGTGGTCTCTCCCGCGCCGGCTTGCACGCCACCATCTGTGGCCGCCGACTCCAGCGCACGCAGACTGGTGGTGCCGACTGCAAGTACGCGGCCGCCGCGAGCGCGCGTCGCCGCCACCGCGTCCACTGTCTCCTGGGGAATCCGGTAGCACTCGCGGTGCATCCGGTGCAGCGCGAGGTCATCCGCTTTCACCGGCTGGAACGTGCCGGCGCCGACATGCAACGTGACAAACGCAAGCTCGACGCCGCGTGCGGTCAACGTGGCCAACAACTCTTCATCGAAATGCAGGCCGGCGGTCGGCGCGGCAACTGCGCCGGGTTCGCGCGCATAGACCGTTTGATAGCGCGTCGTGTCGTCACGGCCAGGCGCGCGCGTAATGTAGGGCGGCAGCGGCACGTCGCCATGCAGTTCGAGCCACGCATCGAGCGGGCCGGTGCCGGTGAATCGCAATCTCCAGAACCGGTCATCGCGCGCGACGACCGTCGCGCTTGCGTCGGCGGGCAAATGCAGCGTGCCGCCGACGGCCGGCGGATGGCTGGCGCGCAATTGCACCCAGGCCTCGTCGTTGGCCACGATTCGCTCCACCAGCATTTCGACCTTGCCGCCGGTGGATTTCCGCGCATGCACGCGCGCCTTGATCACGCGCGTATCGTTGAAGACGAGCAGGTCGCCGGCACGCAACTGTCGCGGAAAATCGGCAAACGCGAGGTCGGCAAGCCGCGCGCCATCGACGTGCAGCAGCCGGCTGCCCGTGCGGGTTGGCGCCGGTGTTTGCGCGATCAATTCGGCCGGCAGGTCGAACGCGAAATCGGCGAGGGAATAGTCGGACATGAGGGCGGTCATGGGTCAGCACGCCCTGTCATTTGGTGCCCGGAGTCGGAATCGAACCGTCCGGACGATCATAGGGGAAAGACCAGCAGACTACAGCCCATCGGTCTCCTTACCCTCACTGTTACCCCGGCCGCCCAGGGCCAGCCGCGGGTGCTCTGGCGACGCTAGGTCCCGCTTCCGAAGGGGTGCAATACCTACCGGTTACCCACGCGAGACCCGAACTCTCGGGCACTATACGCGCCACTGTCAGCGGATCGTTCCCCGGCAGAATTTTGCAACCCATAGAAAATATGGGTTACAGTCTCATGCCAAAAGCGCCCGCCCCCCTCCTCACGAAGCCCTCAACGTGGTCCGAATCACAGTTACGGACCCATATTCGGGCGTGCGCAAAGGCGGGAAGGGTGGCTTGGACAAAGCATTGGTTCGAGAGGTCGAAACTGCGTAAGGTGACCAAGGTCGAAGCCCTGTTGGTACTCACCAATGGCCGCCTCACGAGGTCGGAACCACCAAGCAGTCCTAGATTTGATGGGATGGAGTGCACGGTATGGAAAGCTCTCCCCGACGGCCCCATTTCAGTAGTGGTTGCAGTACCGGATGATGGGCATTCGGCTCAGTCCAATATCATCGTGGTGACCACATTTCCATCAAAGGCTTGATATGACATTCCGATTTGAGGATGCTGGCTTGGGCGAGGTTTGGCTCACAAACGGCTGCGTGGAAGCTGATAGCCCCTATGGAAAAGTGGTTTCTTACGAAGACTTGCGAGGTTTGCTGCGGAACCTCGCGTTGGCGATCGCCAGAAAGCCGGCTCGCCTGAATAGCGGCGAGTTCTTATGGCTGCGGCGCTACGTAGGAGTCAGCCAGAAGGATGTCGCCAATCTTGTCGGGAGGACCGAGCAAGCAATTTCCTTGGTGGAACGGAAGAAGGGCGACGTACCGCTAGCTCTTGATAGGGAATTTAGGCGACTGGCGATTGAGCGCGTCGGCGGACCCTCCATGAGACCGCCGTCAGTCGAGTCGATGGCATTTTTAACGGCTCGCACCGCACCTGCGACATATCGGGGCACATTCCAGGAGGGAGTTTGGAATTTTGTTGTGGAGGTTAAGGGAACGAATCAGGGTCGCGTCGTAACGGCCAACCAGTCGGTCCAACGCAATCTGCTTTTCCAAACGGGGAGGATCTCCGGCACGGAAATGTGGGTTGCGCTCTTCCGGCCTTCTACGTCCGTCACACTTCGCAACAATCCGACGTTTGCCGACTTCGTTGAGGCGCTCCCGCAAGTGGGAGAAACGACACGCATGGGCACGCGCGAAGCCCGCGCGGAAATCAGAGTCTAAGTCGATGGCGACAATAAAGAAGCCTGGCGGAGTAGTTGTGGGAAGCAAGCCAAAGGCCGCCGCTAAGCCGAAGCATCCTGTGAGAGTAAAGCCTTCCACCAAGCCGAGGCCCTCTGGCAGGGCGAAGCCTGTCGCAAAATCAAGGCCGCTCGGTAGGATGAAACCCTCGGTTAAGCCAAGCCGTTCAATTCAACTGGCCGCCGTATTGCAAATGGCACAGTTGGTTAGGGAGTCGTTTCGACTAAATGAGTCTGCGGCCACAGGCATTGGCCCAACCACTCCCGTCGGGATGGTTGCGCAGACCACGATTTCTAATGAGGCAGGCATCGGATTCGATGCCAATGGCCGGGCATCGGGATTGACGGTGAAATGTATCCTGCGGGTCACGGTGACCCTGACGGATAGTGGGAATTTGCTTGCCGAATACGAGAGCGACTATCGCGTATCGTTTAAACCAATCCAAACGCGAGGCGTAGTGCCGGGCGTTAATATTCCAGGGGAAGTCTTGGCACCATATATCACGATGGCAAATTGGCTGGCTGTGCGCAGGGCGGACGGCAGCCTTGCATCCGGGGGCATCGGAAATTTGCGGCTCCAAATGCCAGAAGTTCAGATGGAACTCCTTCCGCGCGATACGTCGGGAGCGGCCGCGGCGGCGCTGGCGCCACCGCAGTAGCCCATTGGACCCTCCTGCGGGGGCGTTATATTGGGCGGGAGATGCTGCACTCGCGCGAGCGCGTGAGCTGGCGCGTGGGTGCGGCAACTCGTAGCACCACACATTTGCTGCTAGTTCAGCAGGTCCGTGTTGCGAAAGAACATCAGACTTCTCTCGCTTACCGGAAGCCACTTCACCGTGGGACAGGTTCGCGTGCGAGCTGCCTCAACTTCCACCTTGGTCATTCCGTGAGTACACGCAACGACACGAGGCTCCGGTAAGCCTTTTGAGGCCTTCCACGTAAGCACCTTGTTCAGGTCAAGGCGATCGCAATTCTCCGGGTAGAAACT
>JAYTIR010000480.1:0-1660 GCA_043731765.1 Burkholderiales bacterium | reverse complement strand
GACTGACGCGAAGACGCTTTCCTGCAACAACTCGACGCTGCCGATGCTGAGCTTCGCCAGTTCGCGCTTCAGGTCGCTGCCCTGCGCGTGGCTGCGCACCAGTATCGCGATGTCCTTGGGACGCAACGGCTCGCCGCCGATGTCGATGCGGCCGGCTTTGGATTCGTTCAGCAGGCGCGCGATTTCCGCCGCGGTCGCCTGCACCGCCCGCGCCCTGACGACGCTGCGGTGGATGAGCGGCGTGGGGAGCATCCATACGTGCAGGTCGGGAGGCGGCAGCGATGGATCGCGCGACGCGCCTTGCGACTTGTCATTGAACGGCTCGCGCTTTCGTTGCCCCGGGCTGAACGCCTGGTACCCCAGGTCCGGCAGCATGAACGCACGCGCATTCGTCTCGAACAGCCCGTTGACCGCCGAGATCAGTCCAGGCGTCGAACGCTGGTTCTCGGCGAGCGTGTATTGCTCACCAGCCAGCTTGCGCGCGTCCAGATATGTGTAGAGGTCGGCGTTGCGAAAGCTGTAGATCGCCTGCTTGGGGTCCCCGACCAGGAACAGCGATCCCTCGCCCTTGCCGTAGATCGTGTCGAAGATCGCGAATTGCAGCGGATCGGTGTCCTGGAATTCGTCGATCAGCGCGGCCGGAAACCGCTGGCGCAACGAGGCTGCGAGCCAGGGATAATTCCGGTCGTGCAGCGCTTCGTGCAGGTTGGACAGCATGTCGTTGAACGCAATCACGCGGCGCTCGCGCTTGCGGCGGGGAAGGTCGGCGCCGACTTCGTCGATCAGCGAACGCAGGAGGCGGAAGCGGGCGATTGCGAGCGCCTCGCGGGCCGCAGTGTCCAGGCCGAGCAACGCTTCGACCCGATCGCAGAACGCATGCGTCGGCGTGCGTTCGTTCTTTTTGGTTTTCTCCTTGAGCTTCGATGCGCAGAACAACAATGCCTTGTCGTCGGGCTCGGCCAGCGGATTCGATCCGAGGAAGTAGCGGTCCCACGCCAGAACTGCCTTCTGCAGCGATCCGGTGTTGTAGCTACCCCCATGGAGCGCAGACAGCTGTTGCGTCAGATACCCGGTCACTTCAGCCTTGTCGATGCTCCACGCCGCGCGTGCCGACGCGTATGCGGCCTCCAGCGCCGAGATGTCGATGCTTTCGGCGCCCGGCTGGTCCAGCGCCGCAGGCCAGATGCAGCGTGCGAGCGGCTTGGCAACGTGGCGCGCGACCAGCCTGGCATAGCTTTGCGGCGTGTCCCGTTTCGACGGCTTCTGTTCCATCATGTACGCCGCCATTGCCGGCGAAAAGTCTTCCCCCGCAATGCGACGGCGCCAGAAATCGTTGACCGCTTCGACGATGATTTCATTGTCGTCGGTCACCAGCTCGAATTCGAACGGCAGGCCGGCGGCGAACGCGGTGTCCGCGAGTGCGCGCTGGCAGAAGCCGTGGATCGTGAATATCGAGGCCTCGTCGAAGGTTTGGAGCGCGAGGTCGAGACGGTCGGCGAGTTGCTTTGGCGTGTAGCCGTGCTGCTGTAGCAGTTTGTCGATCAGGTTGGGGATGAGGGGGTCGGTGGAATCGGTCGAGTGGAAGGGCGGCTCTTCGCTTCGGATTCCCTCATCCCCAGCCCTTCTCCCCGAGGGAGAAGGGAGCGTGACCTTATCCCCA
>JAYTIR010000479.1:0-3412 GCA_043731765.1 Burkholderiales bacterium | reverse complement strand
TCTGTCACTGCGGGTCAGGGCCTGCGTGTTCCGCGGGTCACGACGTATTCCGGTTTCCCGGTCGCTAGCCACGTGATGATGTTCTGTGCGGCCTTCCGCCGCAACTCTTTTTCCGATTCGATCGAGTAGAACGCGGCGTGCGGCGTGAGGATTGCGCATGGATGCTGGAGCAGCGGAGAGTCCCGCGGCACCGGCTCGTCGGGTAAAACGTCCAGCGCGGCACCGGCCAGTATTCCGGCGTCGAGCGCGGCAACCAGATCAGGAAGATTGACCACCGCGCCGCGCGACGTGTTGACGAAGTAGGTCCCGCGCTTGACCGCAGCGAAGAAATTCGCGTCAATCATTCCGCGCGTTTGCGCATTGAGCGGCGTGTGCAGCGAGACAACGTCGGCCTGCGGCGCCAGGTCGGACAGCGTCGCCACACGCTCGACGTAGGCCGGAAAATCGCCGTCGATGATATGCGGGTCGAAGGCAACGACGCGCTTGAACACGTTGCGCGAGAGGTGCGCCATGCGCTTGCCGATGCGACCCAGGCCCACGATGCCGAGCGTCAGTTCGGACGGGCGGCGCAAGGTTCCGGAGGACATGTAGTGCCATTGGCCGGCGTCGATGTCGCGGTCGTAGGCCACGATGTTGCGGATCGACGCCAACGCCAGCGCCAGCGCATGTGTGGCGACTTCTCCCACGCCGTAGTCGGGCGAGTTCGAAACCCAAACGCCGGCGGCGGCACAGGCCTCGGTGTCGACGGTGTCGAAGCCCGCGCCAATCCGGCTGACGATACCAAGTTGCGGAAGCGCGGCGACGACCTTGGCCCCGATCGGCGCGTATTGGAGCAGGATGCCGCGGCAGCCCTGTCCCGCGTCAATCACCTGTTCTTCGGTCTCGCACTGCGCCATGACGATTTCAACGCCCGCCGGATCGAACAAGGCGCGCTCGAGATCGATTTCCGGATAGTCGTTGTCAGCGTAGAGGATTTTTGGCATCGGATGAAAATGGACGGGACGGCGCGGAATGGAGGGCGCCAAGCAAGCGTAAGGGCGGCGTCCCGGCTGGTCAAGTGGCCTGACCGCTTGGCGGGGTGTTGCAAGACTCCGGTGCCGTACCACAGCAGTTTCCTCGCTCCACTCGGAATGACACCTGAAACGATGGCGGTCGCCGTCTATAATTGGCACCGCAAAACTACAACGCCGCCCATTCAGCGGGACCCCAATGCCGCCCCTATTTCCGACCACGATCGCAGGCAGCCTCCCGAAACCCGCCTGGCTGGCCGAGCCCGTTGCGCTCTGGGCGCCGTGGAAACTCGAGGGCGACGCGCTGGCGCAGGGCAAACGTGATGCCGTGCGTCTTGCCCTCTTCGACCAGGAACACGCGGGCATCGATATCGTGACCGATGGCGAGCAGACCCGGCGCCATTTCGTCACCACGTTCATCGAGGGACTGGACGGCGTCGACTTCGCCAACAAGAAGACGGTGCGCATCCGCAACCGCTACGACGCCGACGTGCCGATGGTGGTGGGTCCCGTCTCGCGCCGGCATCCGATCTACGTCGACGACGCCCGATTCCTGCGCGGGGAAACGAAACGCAAGGTGAAGTACACGCTGCCCGGCCCCATGACGATGGTCGATACGCTCTATGACGGCCACTACAGGAGCCGTGAAAAACTGGCATGGGCGTTCGCGGAGATCCTGAACAAGGAGGCGCGCGCGATAGAGGCCGCCGGCATCGACGTGATCCAGTTCGACGAACCGGCGTTCAACGTTTACTTCGACGAAGTGCGCGCCTGGGGTGTAGCCGCGCTCGAGCGGGCCGCAGAGGGACTGGCCTGCACGACGGCCGTGCACATCTGCTATGGCTACGGCATCAAGGCCAACAACGACTGGAAGAAGACGCTGGGCTCGGAATGGCGGCAATACGAGCAGACGTTTCCGCTGCTTGCGCAATCGTGCATCGACCAGGTCTCCCTCGAATGCGCGAACTCGCATGTGCCCATCGACCTGCTCGGCCTGCTGGCCGGCAAGGACGTGCTGGTGGGCGCGATCGACGTCGCTGACGACCGGGTGGAAACCCCCGAGGACGTCGCCAGGACACTTCGCGCCGCTCTGAAATTCGTGCCCGCCGAGCGGTTATACCCCTGCACCAACTGCGGGATGGTGCCGCTCTCCCGGGATATCGCGCGCGCCAAGCTCAAGGCCCTTGCCGCAGGCGCCGCGCTGGTCCGGGGCGAGATTGGGAACTGAGACGGAACTTGGGGTCGGCTGCGCCCCCTGGGCTGTCCACGCCGACTTTCCCACCCGTGCAACAGGGTATTTCCAAACCAGCAGAATTGGCGTACACTCCCAAAGGTGTTTTGTTTCAAGTACTAAAGCACGTCTTTACGCGGTCTAAAGGGGGCAACCCGGCCGGTCGCGGTACTCGTACTTTTCTGTCCTTGAGAATGAAACATGGGGCGGGCATCCGCCCGCCGATTATTTTTCTTAAGGAATTACAGAAATGGCAACAGGTACCGTGAAGTGGTTCAATGACGCGAAGGGTTTCGGCTTTATTACTCCCGATGGCGGTGGCGAAGATCTCTTCGCGCATTTCTCCGCAATCAACATGCCGGGATTCAAGACGTTGAAGGAAGGCCAGAAGGTCTCCTTCGAAGTCACGCAAGGCCCGAAGGGCAAGCAAGCCAGCAACATCCAGGCTGCCTGACGTCACCTAAGCGTTCGCTTGAAGCAAAAAGGCCGGGTTCGCCCGGCCTTTTTCATTGTGTTGGCGCGAATGTTGCCGATGCAATGATTCGCCGGTGGACGCGCCTTCGACCGTCAGGAAGGCGCATCCCCTTGCGTTTGTTGTTTCCATGCACCTGCGTTCGGAATATTTGGAATTTTTCCTTGAAAATCAACGATGTTACGAGTAGCATTTTTGCCACGTGCCGACCGGGAGATTTGCTTTAGGAGATACCTGTTGCGCGATGCTCCCTTTGACTCGTCCGTGGGCGGACCGAGATTCCTCGGCATGAAGTTCGCCCGGAGCGCGCTGCTCGCCACCGCCCTGCTGGTTCCGGCCGTCGCGTTCGCGGCAATCGGCGTCAACAAGACTTTCAATCCGATCAATGTCTCGGCGGGGCAGTCGTCGACGCTGACGGTCATCCTGATCAACAACAATCCGGCCGCGGCGACCGCCGCGACGTTCACGGACAACCTGCCCGGGACGGTGGTCATCGCCGCGACACCGAATGCGTCCACGACGTGCGTCGGCGGTACCGTCACGGCGACCTCGGGGACCGGCAGCTTTTCCTTTTCCGGAGGAACGATTCCGGCGGCTGTAGGCCTCGTAGCCGGGCAATGCACGGTGCAGGTCGATGTCGATTCGCTGACGGCGGGTGTGTTCATCAACACGATCCCCGCAAATGCGGTCACCTCTTCG
>JAYTIR010000478.1:0-1567 GCA_043731765.1 Burkholderiales bacterium | reverse complement strand
TCAAGCGGAAATAGCTGCGGCAGCTCCTTGCTTCGGGTCCGCCTAGGCAGCGAGGCTCGAACTGGGCCGGTGCGGCGCTCACCGCGAACTGTCTCGCCGGGACGCATAGTGGGCCGCGTTTGCGGCTTGCCGGGGCCGCAGAGATTATCCAGCGGCGAGGGCATCGTCGTTTCCGATCAGCCAGATCTTCGGTTGCGCGAGCACGCGCTTGACGAATGAGTCGCCACGCCGGATGCGCTTGGCGAACTCGTGCGGCGTGTAGATCGTCGGATTTACCGTACGACCGAAGCGCGCACCCAGCGCTTCGAGCGCGCCGAAGAGCTCACCGTAATTCAGGTCATCGCTGACTATCATCACATCCACATCGCTCGCCACCGTGTCCTGCTGCTTGGCCACGGAGCCATATACGAACGCCGCGCGAATCCGCGACTCGAACGGAGACAAGACCTCGCGCAGTGGTTCGGCCAGCGCGACTGTCTTCTGAACGATGCCGCACAACTCGGCATAAATCGGCGAATCCGCATTAGCCTGGTAGTGTTTCTGGTTGCCCAAGGTCCGCACCGTGACCAGCCCACTCTGCGCCAGCCTTGCCAACTCGCGCTGCACGGCTCCCGATCCGCTGCCGGCCAAGCCGATCAACTCGGTGGCGTAGTAGCTTCGCGCAGGTTGGCCGAACAGCAGTCCGAGCACGCGCTGCCGCGTGCCGGTGCTTGGCATCGTTTCAGCTCCAGGTCACTTCTGGAAACAGGCATCGCACTTGACGGTTGCCGACGAGGTTGCCAAACGCCTTGTATCCCGCCTTCTCTCGGCGAAGGCGGCCCGCAATAATCGCGGGGCTGATGTGCAACTTGTCCGCAAGTGCCAAGATCGCTTCCTGCGATGGGCGAAGAAAAGCATCGCTCCGCTTCCAAATTGTCCTGGGGATGAACGCGTCCCGGGCTAGACGATTGGCTTCTGCTTCCTTTGAATCGTCATCAGGCTCATCCTCTAGACGTTCGTCGGTAATCGCGATGTCCCTCTCGGGCAGGTGCTTCCATGCGTGGACGATTTCGTGCAGGAGCGTAAACCAGAAGCTGTCAAGCCGATCAAATCGAATTGTCATCCGATCACCGGAGCACCCTCCGAATCAAGCATCGCGGCCCCATCGAGTTTCGTTTTCGGCAATGCAGGCAAAATGACCAGCGCAATGCCCTTTTCAGCGAGAAATTCTTGCGCAAGTCGCGGACCGCTCTCTGACCAGCTCAACTGTGCGACATAAGATAGAAATGCCTCATTGATCGATTCAGGACGCCAAGTGCCGCGTTGGCGGCGTGATTCATATGCGAGTTCGCGAACCTTGCCTACCCAAAGGCGCAAGTTGGTCTTATTGGTTTCTGGCGTTGCACCGTAGGTGATCGTGCGCCGCAGATAAAGTGGTCCGTGCGCAGGTTTAAGATAGCGTTGAACGACAGCACTCATTGTGAGCCGCGTAGCGTCGCCGCCAGGAAGCCACCCGGACTTGACCAGATACGGCAAGGGAATGTCCTCGTCGTACGATCCGACGTCTAATTGGGGCTGCTCCGACTTT
>JAYTIR010000477.1:0-3705 GCA_043731765.1 Burkholderiales bacterium | reverse complement strand
GCCTTCCCTTCCGACATCAATGCTGCAAAACGACACCTTCCTGCGCGCATTGAAGCGCGAACCAACGCCGTACACGCCGATATGGCTGATGCGGCAGGCCGGCCGGTATCTTCCCGAATACAGCGTGACGCGCGCCGCCGCGGGCAGTTTCATGGGGCTGGCCGGAAATCCGGCGCTGGCCACCGAAGTCACGCTGCAACCGCTCGAGCGCTTTCCTCTCGACGCCGCGATACTTTTTTCGGATATCCTGACCATTCCCGATGCGATGGGACTCGGCCTGTCCTTTACGGATGGCGAGGGGCCACGATTTGCGCGGACTACGCGTGACGAAGCGGCCATCGCTGCGATCGCCGTGCCCGACATGACCAAGCTGCGCTACGTGTTCGATGCGGTCGCGCAAATCAAGCGGGCGCTCAAAGGCCGTGTGCCGCTGATCGGATTCGCGGGTAGCCCGTTCACGCTGGCCTGTTACATGATCGAAGGCGGCGGAAGTCCGGATTTCGCGAATGTCCGCAGGATGGCCCATGCGCGACCGGACCTGCTGCAACGCCTCGTCGCGACAAATACCCGGGCGGTCACCGCGTATCTCAACGAACAGATTGCGGCGGGCGCCGACGCTGTGATGATTTTCGACACCTGGGGCGGCGTGCTCACTACCGACGCGTATCGCCAGATGTCTTTGGCACCCATGCGCGATGTCGTCGCCGGCCTGGCCGCAGCGCCGGACGGAGGCGCGATTCCCTCCATCGTCTTCACGAAGGGCGGCGGCGCATGGCTCGACGAAATCGCTGCCATTGGCGCCGCGGCGATCGGGCTCGACTGGACCGTCGACATTGCGGCCGCGCGCCGCAACGTGGGGAATCGTGTCGCCGTGCAGGGCAACCTCGATCCGATGGTGCTGTTGACCGATCCGGCGACGGTCGCCCGCGAAGCAACGAAGATCCTCCATGCGGCGGGCCCCGCACCGGGACACGTGTTCAACCTGGGGCACGGCATCGTGCCGGGGACTCCACCTGAAAACGTTGCGGTGCTGGTCGACACCGTGCACCGGATCTCGCGGGAAACCCGCGCCGGGCCTTGATCTGCGTCAGCCGCCGCAGGGAAAACTACCACCGGGCCGCGCCAGTGCTGGCTTGGCGAGGGGTTGACAAAATTTCGGAAGCTGATCTTCGTCGTCGCAGTTATGCACACAAGGGGCGCGACAAGCGCATCGCGGACCGGAGCGGCGAAGCGCACTGGGAGCGATTTTGTAACCCATTGAAATTCAATGGCCATTTTCTATCCATCGGGTACCGTTCCAAAATGCGGACCAATCCCGC
Source organism: Burkholderiales bacterium (assembly GCA_043731765.1). Taxonomy (GTDB): domain Bacteria; phylum Pseudomonadota; class Gammaproteobacteria; order Burkholderiales; family Casimicrobiaceae; genus VBCG01. The sequence continues at coordinate 2,386 of JAYTIR010000477.1, read as the reverse complement.
GCCAGAATTGCCGGCGACGTTCGGGTACTTACGCACAAAGTTATCCACACCAGTAGCGAATATCTTTTGGGCGTCTTTAAAAAGAAAGACTTGGGCTGCTTTCCTGCGATTCGTCTTGAGAGTTTCGAACATTACAACTCACGCAATGCCGGATGCTTTTTCCAACTGGATTGAACCGACGTGCCGATAGCGCGCATAGCTCTGCCGGTTGCCGCGGACACGACGTTCGACTACTGGGCGCCGGAGGCGCTGGGCATTGCGCGCGGCAGCGTCGTGCGCGTGGCCCTGGGTCCGCGCAAGCTCACGGGTGTCGTAATGGACATGGTGGCGACCCCGGACGTCGCGCCGGAAAAACTGCAAACGATCATCGCGGTCGGGGCCATTCCACCGGTGCCGGAAGACGTCCTCGACATGACCCGCTTTGTTGCCAACTATTATCAGGAACCCGTTGGCATGGCGGCCGCGCTTGCGGTGCCGCCGCTGGCTGCGGGCAGCGGCGGTCGACGCAAATCGAATGCCGCGCGGATGTTGACCTCCGAAGCGGACTGCGCGGAAGTTGTAGCGCTCAATGCCGACCAACGCGCAGCGTCGGCGGCCATCGGAGCGGCACGCGGCACCTTCACGCCGTTCGTGTTGTTTGGCGTCACCGGCAGCGGCAAGACGGACGTCTACCTCGATGTGGCGGCGCAAATGATCGAGGCCGGTGGCCAGGTGCTGCTGCTGGTTCCGGAAATCAACCTCACTCCCCAATTATTGCAGCGCGTGCGCGCCGCGCTGTCCGGCGTGGCTATTGCGCTGCTGCACAGCGGACTGGCCGACGGGGAGCGGCGCGATCACTGGCGGGCGGCGGCCGCGGGCGAGGCCAGGCTGGTGCTGGGGACGCGGCTCGCCGTGTTCGCGCCGATGCCGTCGCTCGCGCTGATCATCGTCGACGAGGAACACGACGCGTCGTACAAGCAACAGGACAATGTGCGCTACCAAGCGCGTGATGTTGCGGTATGGCGCGCGCATCGTCGCGCCGTCCCGGTTGTGCTGGGCAGCGCGACGCCATCGCTCGAATCGTGGCTCCACGCGCAGGAGCGCCGATACCGAAGGCTCGACCTGCCGCGGCGCGCTGATCCGCGGGCGCGGATGCCGCAGATACGGTTTGCGGGCAACCGGCCGGCGCGCGCGCTGGAGGGCATCGGCGAGGCACTGCGCGCGGCATTGGCGGCGCGCCTCGCGCAGGGCGAGCAGTCGCTGGTCTTCGTCAATCGCCGTGGTTTCGCGCCGTCGCTGCTGTGTTCCGCCTGCGGCTGGGAAGCGGATTGCCCTCGCTGCAGCGCGCGCCTCACCGTGCACCGCACGCCGGTCGCATTGCGCTGTCATCACTGCGGCCATGACGAACGCGTGCCGCAGGCGTGTCCTGACTGCGGCAACGTGGACCTGCTGCCGCTGGGCTTTGGCACGCAACGGCTGGAGCGGGTTCTGGCGGAGGCCTTCCCCACGGCGCGCATCGCGCGCATCGATCGCGACAGCACGCGGGGCAGAGGCGCATTCGCCGCCATGCGCGATTCCGTGGTGGCGAATGAACTCGATATCCTGATCGGCACCCAGATGCTCGCGAAGGGCCACGATTTCCCGCGGCTCACGCTCGTCGGCGTGCTGGGCGCCGACAATGCGCTGTACAGCGCGGATTTTCGCGCCACCGAACGACTCGCGGCCCTGCTGCTGCAGGTCGCCGGGCGCGCGGGACGTGCCGGCCTTGCCGGCGAGGTCATCATTCAGACCGACTTTCCCGATCATCCTGTTTACCGCGCGATCCACGCGCACGATTTCGAACGTCTGGCCGACGGGCTGCTGGCCGAGCGGAAGATGGCGCAGTTGCCGCCGTTCACGCATGTCGCGGTGCTTGCGGCAGAAGCTCACCAACGCGGCGATGTCGATGAATTCCTGCGCGCTGCGCACGCCGCGGGTCGGGCGCTGACCGCCGGGCGCGGCGCGCAGGTCGAGATTTTTCCGCCAGTCCCGGCACTGCTTGCGCGGCGTGCCGGGTACGAACGTGGACAGGTGGTCGTGCAAAGTTTTCGCAGGACGGCGTTGCAGCAGTTCCTGCCGTCGTGGCGCGCCGCGCTCGTCGGCCACTCCGGTCGCCGCGTTCGCTGGGCACTGGACGTCGATCCGGCCGGCTTTGCCTGACAGGGTGTTGCAAAGCTACTGCGGGGCCGAACTGCTTTGTTGCTCGACCGCTCGCAATCCTCACGTACGCCCTTGCACGCTCCGGTTGCTCGCGATCTCGCGCCGCGCATTTCGGCCTCCTCGCGACGCTTTTCAACACCCTGCTTGTGGTCACCCGGAAATGTTTTGGCGAACGGTTATAATTTCCGGCTTTGTGCCGGATATTCGC
>JAYTIR010000476.1:0-6430 GCA_043731765.1 Burkholderiales bacterium | reverse complement strand
AACACCGGACGTGATTTCGTCGCGGGCAAGGCGGTGAAGAAAGTCGCCGTCACGGGCGCCGATATCGCCATCGACATGGCACTCGGCTATCCCGCAAGGAGCCAGCACGAGTCGATGAAAAAACTCGTGCAACAGGCAGTCATGGCGCTGCCGGGGGCGGGCCGCGTCACGGTTTCAATCGTGACCAAAGTCCTTTCGCATGCCGTGCAGCGAGGCGTGAAGCTGGTCCCCGGCGTCAAGAACATCGTCGCGGTCGCGAGCGGCAAGGGAGGCGTTGGCAAGTCGACGACCGCGGTCAATCTGGCGCTCGCACTCGCGGCGGAAGGTGCCACGGTGGGTTTGCTCGACGCGGACATCTACGGCCCGTCGCAGCCGATGATGCTGGGCATCGCCGGTCGTCCGGAATCCAACGACGGCAAGACGCTGGAACCCATGGAGGCGTACGGCCTGCAGGCGATGTCGATCGGTTTCCTGATCGATCCTGATACGCCGATGGTCTGGCGTGGGCCGATGGTCACGCAGGCGCTCGAGCAATTGCTCAAGGACACCAACTGGCGCGAACTCGATTTTCTCGTCGTCGACATGCCGCCGGGCACCGGCGACATCCAGCTGACACTGTCGCAGAAGGTCCCGGTCACGGGCGCGGTGATCGTCACCACGCCGCAGGACATCGCGTTGCTCGATGCCAAGAAGGGACTCAAGATGTTCGAGAAGGTCGGCGTGCCGATCGTCGGCATCGTCGAGAACATGAGCATCCACGTGTGCACGAACTGCGGCCACGCCGAACACATTTTCGGCGAAGGCGGCGCGCAGCGGATGTGCGAGGAGTACAAGGTCCCGTTCCTGGGCGGACTGCCGCTCGATATCCGAATTCGTGAACAGGCTGACTCGGGCCGTCCGACGGTCGTGGCGGATCCCGATGGCCAGATCGCGCAGATCTACAAGGAAATCGCGCGCAAGGTCGCGATTTCCGTCGCGCAGAAAGCTGCGGACTTCTCGGCGAAGTTTCCGAGCATCGTCATCCAGAAAGACACCTAGTACCCCGACCCATGAGTTTTGCTATGTTCGAATCGACCCGCATCACCGATCGCATTGTCGCTCATCCTCGCCATAGTCCAAACTATGGCTGCGGTTCGCTTCGCGCGCTCGGTGCGCGGGTTCGATTCTCGGCATTTACGCAAACTCATGGGTCGGGGTACTAGCCGCGGCGAACAAGGGGAGATGCATTGATCAAGTCCGATAAATGGATCCGCCGCACTGCGTTGGCGACCGGCATGATCGAGCCGTTCGAGCCGGGGCAGGTGCGCGAAGTCGACGGCCGCAAGATCGTGTCCTACGGCACGTCGAGCTACGGCTACGACATCCGCTGCTCGCGGGAATTCAAGATCTTCACCAATATCAACTCGACGATCGTCGATCCCAAGGCGTTCGACGCCGGCTCGTTCGTCGATTTCAAAGGGGACGTCTGCATCATTCCGCCGAATTCGTTCGCGCTTGCCCGCACGGTCGAATATTTCCGCATCCCGCGCAATGTGCTCACGATTTGTTTGGGAAAATCGACGTATGCGCGTTGCGGCATCATCGTCAACGTGACGCCGCTCGAGCCGGAATGGGAGGGCTACGTCACGCTCGAGTTCTCCAACACCACGCCGCTGCCCGCGAAGATCTACGCCAACGAAGGCGTTGCCCAGGTGATATTTTTCGAGTCGGATGAAGTGTGCGAGACGTCCTACAAAGACCGCGGCGGGAAATATCAGGGGCAGAGGGGCGTCACCCTCCCGAAGATTTGAGCGTGGCGGGGTCCATAGGTGACCGTTTGGTGCTGGCGTAGGGGGAGCGCATGGCGTTGGCGGATTCAAAACTGGCGTCAATTTCAATCATCGCCATTTGCCAGCTTGCGGCGATGGCGCTGTGGTTCTCGGCCTCCGCCATCGTGCCGGCGCTCACCGCCGAGTTCCATCTTTCGCATTTCGCGCAAGCCGCACTGACCAGCGGCGTGCAGGCGGGATTTGTCCTGGGCTGTCTCGCGAGTGCAGTGTTCGGACTGGCCGATCGCATTGATCCACGCAGGTTCTTTGCCGCCGCCGCGTGCATTGGGGCGGTTGCCAATGTGCTGCTGCTGGTCGTCGATCCGACCTCGTTGGCCGCGCCGGCGTTGCGCGTAGTCACCGGCATCTGCATGGCAGGAATTTACCCGGTCGGCATGAAACTCGCGTCGACCTGGGCCAAAGGCGACATGGGGCTCATGGTCGGCATCCTGGTCGGCGCGCTCACGTTGGGTTCTGCGTCGCCCTATCTGTTCAATGCGTTCGGCGGAATAGACTGGCGCGTCCCGTTGATTGCTTCATCGGCGACCGCACTTGGCGCCGCGATCCTGATCGGCTTTGCCGGACTTGGCCCCAACCGCGCGCCGGCGCCGCGTTTCGACCCGCATGCGGCGCTGTCCGCATGGCGCGACGTGCCGATTCGTCTCGCCAATCTGGGCTACCTCGGCCACATGTGGGAGCTGTACGCGATGTGGGCATGGATCGGCGTATTTTTCAGCGCGAGCTTTGCGCTGGCGTTGCCGGCCGACGTGGCGCCAGTGGCCGCCAAGCTCGCGGCGTTCGCGACCATTGGCGTGGGTGCGATCGGTTCGGTGGGTGCAGGATTGCTTGCCGATCGGCTCGGAAGGACGACTCTGACCATTGCTGCCATGGCGGTGAGCGGCTGCTGCGCGGCGACGATCGGGTTCCTGTTCGGCGGCAATCCGATGCCGCTGGTCGCGCTTGCCCTTTTGTGGGGCATCAGCATCGTCGCCGACTCCGCGCAGTTCTCCGCATCCATCGCGGAACTGGCCGACCGCGCCCGCGTCGGCACGATGTTGACCGTCCAGACCGCGCTCGGATTCACGCTGACGCTCGCAACCATTCACCTGATGCCCTACTTGATCGACGCGCTCGGCTGGCGCTATGCATTCATGCCGCTGGCCATCGGACCGGCGCTCGGCGTGTGGGCCATGGCGCGCCTGCGCGCGAATCCTGGTTCGGCAGCGCTCGCCGGCGGCCGGCGTTAGAGCGCTCCCGCAATTTTGCGTATGGCACATCCGCCCGCGCCGGGGTACGATGAGAACGCGCCGATCGACCTTCGCCGTCTCCGGCGCTTTCGCTTCTTCCACTTTGCATGGAGACAAACATGGGTTATCACCTCGAAGGTCGTCTGCTAGAAGTCTGTAACTGCCGCGTGCTGTGTCCGTGCTGGATCGGCGAGGATCCCGATTTCGGCACGTGCGACACCATCGTCGCCTGGCGCTTCGACAAGGGGACGATCGACGGCGTCGACGTATCCGACCGCACGATCGCGATGATCGCGCACGTGCCCGGCAACATCCTGCAGGGCAATTGGCGGGCTGCGGTCTATCTGGACGAGCGCGTGACCCCGGCGCAGGAGAAGGCGATTCTCGACGTCTACACCGGCAAGCTGGGCGGGCCGGTCGGCGAGCTCGTGAAGCTGGTGGGCGAGGTCGTGTCGGTGGAAAAGGTGCCGATCACGTTTACGGTGCAAGGCGGGCACGGGACCATCAAGCTGGGTGACGCGGGTTATGCCGAGCTCGAGCCCTACAAGAACGCCACCGGTGCCACGACGACTTTGGCCGATACGGTGTTCTCGACGGTGCCGGGCGCGCCGGTGTTCGTCGGCAAGGCGTCTTCCTACCGTTCGAAGAATGCCAAGCTGGGCATCGATCTCGACATCAAAGGCTTCAACGCGCTGCAGAGCACGTTCGTGTTCCACGCGTAGCGATTCACCTGCCGCGGCCCGCCCGAGTCCTGCGCTTCGGGCGGATCCGGCAATATCGATGACGACCACTGCAAGACCCGTCGCGCCGCTCCCGGCACGCTGGCCTGGCCCGGACCGGCGCATGGTGTTCGCTTTCCTGATGGCGACACTCGTCGCTGCGGCATGGGCGGTGTTGTGGGCCTGGAGCGCCAGTCCCTACGGCCGCTTCCTCGAACACGGCGGCTGGGGCGACGCCGGCGCGCTTGCCGCGCTTTGCCGCGCAATTCCCCAGGGTGACATCATCGTACCGGCGGCATTGCACGCATTGGGCTGGGTCCTGATGATCGCGGCGATGATGTTGCCGACGACATTCCCGTTGCTCGAGGCGTTCCGGCGCGTCGTCGCCGGGCGTCCCGACGCCGGACGGCTGACGCTGCTTATCGTCCTCGGTTTTTTCCTTGCCTGGATGGCGTTCGGTTTGCTCGCCCACGCCGCGGACGCGATGTTGCTTCTGGCCGCGAGTCACTTCGGCGCGCTCATTGCTTACGGCTGGGCCATCGGCGCCGCGGTGCTGGCGGGGGCGGGACTGTTCCAGTTCAGTGCGCTCAAGTATCGCTGCCTGGAGCAATGCCGCACGCCCTTCGGATTCGTCGTCGCGCGTTGGCATGGCAAGTCGCCGTCGCGCGAAGCATTCCGCGTAGGGCTGGACCACGGCCTCTTCTGCGTTGGCTGCTGCTGGGCGCTGATGCTGGTGATGTTCGTCGTCGGCGTCGGCAGCCTCGGCTGGATGCTCGTGCTCGCCGCGGCCATGGCGGCCGAAAAGAACCTGCCGTGGGGCCGGCGCCTGCGTACACCGCTGGGACTGGGCCTCATCGGCTGGGCTGGAGCGATCGTGCTGGTCAACACCTGACGGTAGCCGGCCACGCCGCCCGATTCTTCCCAAGTACGGGCGGTTTGTTGCGCGGTTGCAAAGCCCGAGGTCCCCTCGCGGACGTTTCGCGGGCGAACTTTCCCACATTCACCGCGACGCGGCGCACAATTCGCCTCTGTCGAGGGGCGCTGCCGGAGAATCGGGCGCCCCCATTTCCTTTTCCGCCGCCCGTTCGGCGCAGGAGCCGCAAATGAAGTTTCGCTTCCCCATCGTCATCATCGACGAGGACTACCGCTCCGAAAATACTTCGGGCCTGGGCATTCGCGCGCTCGCGCAGGCGATCGAGAAGGAAGGCATGGAGGTGCTGGGCGTGACGAGCTACGGCGACCTGTCGCAGTTCGCGCAGCAGCAGTCGCGAGCCTCCGCGTTCATTCTGTCCATCGACGACGAGGAGTTCACGCCGGGCCCCGAGCTCGACCCGGCGATGGTGAACCTGCGTAATTTCATCACGGAGATCCGCTTCAAGAACGCCGAGATCCCGATCTACCTGTACGGCGAGACGCGCACGTCGCAACACATCCCCAACGACATCCTGCGCGAGCTGCACGGCTTCATCCACATGTTCGAGGACACTCCGGAGTTCGTCGCGCGGCACATCATCCGCGAGACCAGGTCCTACCTCGACTCGCTGGCACCCCCGTTCTTTCGCGCGCTGGTCGACTACGCGCAGGACGGCTCGTACTCGTGGCATTGTCCCGGACATTCGGGTGGCGTCGCGTTCCTGAAGAGCCCGGTCGGGCAGATGTTCCATCAGTTCTTCGGCGAGAACATGCTGCGCGCCGACGTGTGCAATGCCGTGGACGAGCTGGGCCAGCTACTCGATCACACGGGACCCGTGTTCGCGGCCGAGCGCAATGCGGCCCGGATCTTCAACGCGGACCACTGCTTCTTCGTCACCAACGGCACGTCGACGTCGAACAAGATGGTGTGGCACGCCAACGTGGCACCCGACGACATTGTCGTGGTCGACCGCAACTGCCATGTATCGGTGCTGCACGCCATCACGATGACCGGCGCGATCCCCGTATTCCTGCCGCCGACGCGCAATCACCTCGGGATCATCGGCCCGATTCCGCTGGAGGAGTTCCGGCCGGAGACCATCCAGAAGCGGATCGAGGCCAATCCGTTCGCGCGTGAAGCGAAGAACAAGAAGCCGCGGATCCTGACGCTGACCCAGAGCACGTACGACGGCGTCGCCTACAACGTCGAAATGCTTAAGCAAACACTCGGCAACAGCATCGAAACGCTTCATTTCGACGAGGCGTGGCTGCCGCACGCGGCGTTCCACGAGTTCTACCGCGACATGCACGCGATCGGCAAGGATCGCCCGCGCAGCAAGGAAGCGCTGATCTTCGCGACGCACTCGACGCACAAGCTGCTGGCGGGCATCTCGCAGGCGTCCCAGATCATCGTGCAGGAGTCGGAAACCCGGAAGCTCGACCGCCACCTCTTCAACGAGGCGTATCTGATGCACACGTCGACGTCGCCGCAATACGCGATCATCGCGTCGTGCGATGTGTCGGCGGCGATGATGGAGCCGCCCGGCGGCACCGCGCTGGTCGAGGAGTCGCTGATCGAAGCGCTCGATTTCCGCCGCGCCATGCGCAAGGTGGACGACGAGTGGGGCAAGGACTGGTGGTTCAAGGTCTGGGGGCCGGAGCGGCTCGCGGCCGAGGGCATCAAACGCGACGACTGGATACTGCGCGCCAACGAAAAATGGCACGGCTTCGGCGACCTGGCACC
>JAYTIR010000475.1:0-4188 GCA_043731765.1 Burkholderiales bacterium | reverse complement strand
CGCCACATCGCGGCGCTGCCCGGGGTCGAGGGCGTGTACACGCGCGAGCAGGCGTGCGCGAAATTCGAGCTGCCGCCCGATCGCGTCGGGGACCTGGTCATCGTCTCCGAGCGGCTGACGGTGATCGGCACGAGCCACGACCGGCACGATCTATCCGGTCTCGACGCTCCGCTGCGCTCGCACGGCGGAACCTCCGAACAGCGCGTGCCGCTGATCGCCAACCGGAAGTCCGGCAATCTCGGTGAGCGGCGGTGGCGCAACTTCGATGCGTTCGACCTGGCGCTCAATCACCTCCAATGAACATGATGGCCGATCTGGCGGAGGTGAAACGCGGCGCGGTCCTCAACGCGAAGATGCGCATTGCGGGCAAGGAAGTCGGTGGCACACGCGTCATCGAGGTCCGCAATCCGTACACCAATGCGCTCGTCGGCACGGTGCCCAGGGCCACCGTCGACGATGTACGCGGCGCCTTCGCCATCGCCCGTGGATACCGGGCGAAGCTGACCCGCTACGAACGCTCCGAAGTCCTCAACAAGGCGGCCGCGCTGATCCGCGCCCGCGCCGAGTCGATTTCCGATCTCATCACGGCGGAATGCGGCATCGGCAAGAAGGATTCGCGCTACGAAGTCGGCCGCGCGTGCGACGTGTTCACCTTCGCGGGCAACGCCGCCCTGGCGGACGACGGACAAATATTTTCGTGCGACCTGACGCCGCACGGTAAATCGCGCAAGGTGTACACGTTGCGCGAGCCGCTGCAAGGCGCCATCTCGGCCATCACACCATTCAACCATCCGCTCAACCAGGTCGCGCACAAGGTCGCGCCGTCGATTGCGACGAACAACCGCATGGTGTTGAAGCCCACCGAAAGAACGCCGCTGACCGCGCTGCTCCTGGCCGACATCCTGTACGAGGCCGGCTTGCCTCCGCAGATGTTCTCGGTGGTCACCGGCGATCCGCGGGAAATCGCCGACGAGATGCTGACCAATCCCGACGTCGACCTGGTGACGTTCACGGGCGGTGTGGCGGTCGGCAAATACATCGCGGCGAAGGCCGTGTACAAGCGCCAGGTGCTCGAACTGGGCGGCAACGATCCGCTCATCGTGATGGAAGACGCGGATATCGAGGAGGCGGCCGCGCTCGCAGCCGCCGGTTCCTACAGGAATTCCGGGCAGCGCTGCACCGCGGTCAAGCGGATGCTCGTGCACGAGAAGATCGCCGACGATTTCGTCGCGCGCCTGGTCGCGAAAACGAAAGCCTGGACGTACGGCGACCCGATGGACGCCACGCTCGACATGGGCACCGTGATCGACGAGGTGGCCGCGCAGAACTTCGAACAGCGCGTCAACGATGCCGTCGCGCAAGGCGCGCACCTGCTTGCCGGCAACGTCCGCCGCGGCGCGCTTTATTCTCCGACCGTCGTCGACCATGTGCAGCCCGAAATGAACGTGGTGAAGACCGAGACCTTCGGTCCGGTGTCGCCGGTGATTCGCTTTCGCGACATCGACGACGCCATCCGGATCGCCAATGGCACGGCGTACGGCCTGTCGTCCGCGGTCTGCACCAACCGCCTCGACTACATCACCAGGCTCGTGAGCGAATTGCACGTCGGCACGGTGAATGTGCGCGAGGTCCCGGGTTACCGGCTCGAACTCACGCCCTTCGGCGGCATCAAGGACTCCGGGCTGGGCTACAAGGAAGGCGTGCAGGAAGCGATGAAGAGTTTTACCAACACCAAGACGTATTCGCTCCCGTGGTGACGCGCGCCTGACCCATGCAAACCCTGCTCAACCTGCTCGCCGGCGTTTCGCTCCTCGTCTGGGGCACGCACATTGTCCGCACCGGCATCCTGCGGCTGTACGGTGGCGACCTGCGCCGCGTGCTGCGCAAGAGCATCAGCCAGCGCTTCACGGCTTTCCTTGCCGGGCTTGGCGTCACCGGCCTCATCCAGAGCAGCACGGCCACCGCGCTGATTGTCGCCGCGTTCGCCGGCCAGGGACTGATCGGGACCGCGCCGGCGCTGGCCGTGATGCTGGGCGCCGACGTCGGCACGTCACTGGTCACGTTGATCCTGTCGTTCGACCTGTCATGGCTCGCCCCGCTCCTGATCTTTGTCGGAGTGACGTTGTTCCTGGCCATGCAGACGACCAATGTCGGAAAGTTCGGCCGCATCCTGATCGGGCTCGGACTCATCATGTTCGCGCTGCAGTGGATCTCGGTCGCCGCCAGGCCGTTCGTGCAGGCCGCCGGGGTCAAGGTGATCTTCGCATCGATGACCGGCGACGTGCTGCTCGACATGCTGGTCGCCGCAATGTTCACGATGCTCTGCTATTCGAGCCTGGCCGTCGTCCTGCTGGTCGCCACACTCGCGTCGCTGCACGTGATTGCGCTGCCGGTCGCGCTCGGACTGGTGCTGGGTGCGAACCTCGGCAGCGGACTGCTGGGCATGCTCTCGACGATGCGCTCACCGCCGGAGGCACGGCGCGTCACGCTCGGCAATTTCCTGTTCAAGCTGATCGGTTGCGTGATCGCCATTCCGTTCCTGACCCACATCGACGGCTGGATCGAAGGCCTGGAGCTCGACAAGGCCCGCGAAGTCGTGCTGTTCCACCTGGGCTTCAACGTGGCGTTGTCGCTGTTGTTCATTTTCTGGACCGAAAAAATAGCGCGCATCGCGGAGCGGCTCCTTCCCGCCAAGCCCGCGGCCGACAACCCGGCCACGCCGCGCCATCTCGATCCTTCCGCCCTCACTACGCCGACGCTGGCGATCGCCAACGCGGCACGCGAGGCGATGCGCATCGGTGACGTCATCGAGGACATGCTCAACGGCATGCTGACGGTCATGCAAACCAACGATCGCGCGCTGGCGGCAAGGCTGCGGCAAAAGGACGATATCGTTGACGAACTGTATACCGCGGTGAAGCTCTATCTCACGCAGATTTCCCGGGAAGCGCTCGACGACAAGGAGGGCCGGCGCTGGGCGGACATTGTCTCGTTCACGATCAATCTCGAGCAGGTCGGCGACATCATCGAGCGCGTGCTGATCGATCTCGAGGAAAAGAAAATGGAGAAACATCGCAATTTTTCGGAAGCCGGAATGGCCGAAATCTGCGATCTGCACGCGCGCCTCGTGGCTAACCTTCGCCTCGGCATGAGCGTGTTCCTGAACGGTGACCTGAAGAGTGCGCAGGAATTGCTGGCGCAGAAGGTGTTGTTCCGCGACCTGGAGCGCGCCTATGCCGACTCGCACCTCACGCGCCTCGCCGGCAATACCCTGGAAAGCATCGAAACCTCTTCGCTGCACCTCGACCTCATTTCGGACCTGAAGCGCATCAATTCGCATATCTGTTCGATCGCCTATCCGATTCTGGAAGAGGCCGGCGTCCTGGCACGTACCCGCCTGAAGGAACCCGAGCCCGACGCCGCGCCGGACGACGATCCGGTCCCGGCGGGCGCACCCAAGGGCAACGCAGCGTGGCAGAAGCGCAAGCCACGGACGGCCTGACCCCGCGATGGCGCTTTCGATCTCCGATATCTGCGTTCTGTTCGCCCGCAAAGGCGGCCGTGCCTACGACGGAGAACCCGTCACCCAGATCGAGCACGCGTTGCAGACGGCCGCACGCGCCGAGGAGGAAGGTGCCGCGCCTTCACTGGTCGCCGCGGCGCTGCTGCACGACCTCGGCCATCTGCTGAACGACCAGGGCGAAACGCCGACCATGCGCGGCGTGGATGACGTGCATCAGTATGCGGCGCTGCCGTTCCTTCGCGCGCTGTTCCCGGACGATGTGCTGACACCGATACAACTGCACGTCGACGCCAAGCGCTATCTGTGCGCAACGCGCGACGGATATTATGACGCGCTATCCACGGATTCCAAACGCAGCCTCGCGTTGCAAGGTGGCGTTTTCGCAATGGCGCAGGCGACGGCGTTCATTGCGCAACCGTTTGCGAACGACGCCGTCCGGGTCCGGCTCTGGGACGACCTGGCCAAGGTGGAAGGCGCGTCCACGCCACCACTCGCGCACTTCGTGGCGATGCTCGAGGCTGCCCAGCGCCCGTGGAACTGACTTTTGGCGTAACGCTCGCGGTCCTTGGCGCAGGAATGCTCCATGCCGGCTGGAACGCGCTGCTCAAGTCCGCGGGTGGCGGCGATCCGCTTCTGGATACCGCGACCGTCGTGGCCGGATCGAC
>JAYTIR010000474.1:0-3485 GCA_043731765.1 Burkholderiales bacterium | reverse complement strand
ATTCCGGAGGGTGACGAGACGAGCATTGTCCACGGCGACTATCGCCTCGACAACGTCATTTTCCATCCGACGGAACCGCGGATACTGGCGGTTCTTGATTGGGAGTTGTCCACGCTCGGCCATCCGCTGTCGGATTTCGCGTATCAGGTCATGGCGTGGCGGCTGGCGCCGCAGGAATTCCGCGGTCTCAAGGGCGCGGATCTGGATTCGCTCGGCATTCCCAATGAAACCGAATATGTCGCGGCGTATTGCCGTCGCACCGGGCGCGTCGAAATTCCGAACTGGGAGTTCTATCTCATCTTCAACATGTTCCGCATCGCCGCGATTCTGCACGGCGTGCTCTCTCGCGCGCTTCAGGGCAACGCCGCCAGTGCAGATGCGGTCGCCACGGGCAGCCGCGCGGGGCCGGTCGCCGGTGTCGCGTGGAACATGGCGCAGGATATCGGCTAGGAGACAACACGTGGACTTCGAATATCCCGGCAAGGTGCGTGACCTTCAGGCGCGGCTGACGCGCTTCATGGACGACAACGTTTATCCGGCCGAGCCGGTGTTCGCGGCGGAGGTACTCGCGAATCGCCGGAGCGGCAACGCGTGGATTCCGACACAGATCATCGAAGCATTGAAGGCGAAGGCGCGCGCCGCGGGACTGTGGAACCTGTTCCTGCCCGAATCGGAATATGGCGCAGGGCTCACCAACCTCGAATATGCGCCGCTGTGCGAGATCATGGGCCGGTCGTGGATCGCGCCGGAGGTCTTCAATTGCAACGCGCCGGACACCGGCAACATGGAAACGCTCGTGCGCTACGCCAACAGCGAGCAGAAAAAGCAGTGGCTCACGCCGCTGCTGGCCGGCGCAATTCGCTCTGCGTTCGCGATGACCGAACCGGATGTGGCCAGCAGCGACGCGACCAACATCGAGGCGTCCATCGCGCGCGACGGCGACCAGTACGTGATCAACGGCCGCAAATGGTGGACCACCGGTGGTCCCGATCCACGCTGCAAAATTCTCATCTTCATGGGCAAGACCGACGCCAAGAATCCCGACCGCCACCAACAGCAGTCAATGATCCTGATCCCCGTCGACACGCCGGGAGTGAAGCTCGTCCGCGTCCTGTCCGTGTTCGGCTATGACGATGCTCCGCATGGTCACGGCGAATTCGACTTCGACAATGTGCGCGTTCCGGTCGGCAACATCTTGTTGGGCGAAGGCCGCGGCTTCGAAATCGCGCAGGGCCGGCTTGGACCCGGACGCATCCACCATTGCATGCGCCTCATCGGTCAGGCCGGGCGTTCGCTCGATTACATGTGCCGGCGCGCGGTGAGCCGCGTGGCATTCGGCCGCGCGATCGCCGACCAGACCGTCACGCAGGAGCGCATCGCCAACGCGCGCATCGCCATCGACCAGACGCGTCTGCTGGTCCTGCATGCCGCATGGAAAATGGATACCGCGGGCAACAAGGCCGCGAAGAAGGAAATCGCGATGATCAAGGTCGCCGCGCCCGTGATGGCGTGCCAGGTAATCGACTGGGCGATGCAGGTGCACGGCGCGGCGGGCGTGGGCGACGATTTTCCGCTGGCGTTCTTCTACGCGCAGGCACGCACGTTGCGCTTTGCCGACGGTCCGGATGAAGTCCACCGCAATCAGATCGCGAAAATTGAACTGGCGGAACACCGTCCGCCACAATGACCGTTGAACGGGACCGCGCCCGTCGGTGGCAGCGGGTTCAGCGATTAGGTTTGTACCAGTACTTGTCGGTGAATTCCGTGGGCTTGCGTTTCATGAGGTGCCGTATTCCCTCGGCCATGAGCGGAAAGTAATGCCAGTCGCCGAATTCGTCGAATTTGCGCATCGAGGCGATCACCTTTGCGCTCGTGACACGGGCGAGCCGCTGGCCGCGCGTCTTTCCCAGGCGTTTTAACGCCATCAGGAAGGCGACGTCCTCGGCCACCAGGCGGTTTTCGTCGTAGCCGCCGATTTCGTCGAAGTCCTGCCTGCGCACGAACACCACGCCGGTGTCCATCCCGGTGGCCACTACAATCGGAACGAGCGTCAGATACGCCAGTGCAATTCCCAACGACCAGCGCTCGAGCCTGGCACCGGTTGCGCCTCCCACCACCCGACCCGTGGCGAGCGCTTTGTCGATTTCGATGAACGTCCGCGGATGCACCTGAGTGTCCGCGTCGACAAATGCCAGGACGTCGCCGCGGGCAGCGCGTGCGCCGGCATTGCGAACGGCGGCAATGACGCGCTTCTCCACCGAAACCACGTTGCATCCGCGAACCGCGGCGAGCTCCGCCGTGCGGTCGGTCGACACATTGTCGGCGACGATGACCTCGATCGCATCGCTTCGTCCATAGGCCGTGCGCGCAGCGTTGATCGAATCGAGCAGCCGCCCCAACAACTTCTCTTCGTTGTAGGCGGGGACGACGATCGAATAGCGCGGGAGCATTCGTTGCTCAACCTTGCGCGGCGGCGAGCAGGGCGTCTTTCGCCTTGACCCGCGCCACCGACGGGCGCGCGTTCCAGCGATCGATGTAGGTCTGGATCACCGGCAACGCCGGCACGAGCTTGAAACCGGTGGTCCAGGTCAGCGCCGTTCCCCAGAGCACATCGGCGGCGGTGAATTTGTCGCCCAATAGCCAGGGACCCAATGCGAGCTGATCGGTCAGCGTCGAAAGCGTCGTGTCGTAGTCGCCATAGGGCGCCATGCCCTTCGGTGCCGGCTCGCGCTTCAGGGCGCGATCGATCAACGCGGGCTCGAAACACGATCCGTAGAACGCCATCCAGCGCAGGTACGGGCCGCGCAACGGATCGCCGATCGGGGGTGCCAAGCCGGACTCCGGATAGAGGTCCGCAAGATACAGAAATATGGCCACCTGTTCCGTGACCAACGCGTCGCCATGTTTCAAGGCAGGGACCTTCCCCATGGGATTGATGGCGAGATAGGCGGTCCCTCGTTGTTCCGATGCCTTGAAGTTCAAGACCTGCAAATCGAAATCGGCGCCAAGTTCTTCCAGCAGCGTCAGCGCGCCCGAGGATCGCGTGTTGGGGGCGTGAAACAATGTGACTTTTCGGCTCGCGGTCATGATGGCACTACCCTTTGCATTGCACTTGGGTCCGAATTCGAAAATCCGGCGGCTCAACCCAGGTTGCGCAATTCGCGCAGCGCCACCGAAAGCATCGCCGTGTCGGGCGCGGGCACCGCGCGCAATTCCGCAAGCAGTTGTTCCGCCCGTTCGAGCGCCCGACGATTGGCATCCTGCCATGCGGCAACCATTTTCGCCGGCGACGCGCCGCCCTCCTTGCCGTTGGCGAGCACGTTTGCGGTGAGCGTGCGCTGCAGTCCCGAAAGATCGTCCTGCATGGCGCTCTTCGCGAGCATCTGCCAATGCTTGTCGCCCGGCAGCGCCGCGATTTTTTCCCGCATCCACGACAATCCCAGCTTGTTGGCAAGATCGAAGTAGACCGCGGCGACCGGATCGAC
>JAYTIR010000473.1:0-7266 GCA_043731765.1 Burkholderiales bacterium | reverse complement strand
TTCACCCAAGCGCTCGATCAGCGCACGTCCATCGCCGACCAGGTAGGGTGATATGAGCGCCAGCACCTGGTAGGCCGCACGATCGAGGCTGACGGCCGCTGAATCAATGTCCGTATCGTCACCACCATGGCGCGCGCCGATCCGCTGGAACGACATCCAGTAGGTGGAGACCAGCGTCACGTTGGACGCGAGGGACGCGATCTCGCGCTCCGACGCGTGCATTTCCCCTGCTGCCACCAACCCGCGACACAACTCTATCACGGTGTTTTCGCCTCGGCGCGTGAGGTCCGCGAAGCGGTATGCGATCTTCCGGTTGCGGGACGTGATCTCGTCCAGATCACGATAGAAGAAACGGTATTCGCGCATGCGCTCGAACAGCAGGTGCAGCAACAACCACAGGTCCTCGACGCCGGCTGCCTGCCGGTCCGGCAACGCCAGCAGCGGCGCGATTTCGCCTTCGAGCGCCGCGTACAACTCGCCGATGATGTCGTCCTTGTTGCGAAAATGATAGTACAGGTTGCCCGGGCTGATGTTCATCTCGTCGGCGATGTCCGCCGTTGTGATGTGGGGCTCGCCAAAGCGGTTGAACAGCGCGAGGCTGGTCTCGAGGATCCGTTGCGGTGTGCGGCGAGGCCGCTTCTTTTCCGGCATCAGTCGGTGGCGCGGAACGGCAGACGCAGCCAGGCGACGATGCCGGCCACGAATGCAACCGCCGCCGCCCAGAACGCGATGCGCCAGCCGCGGTTGCCGGCGCGGATGATTTGCACGTCCGTCGCGAACACGGTTTCGCATGCCCCATTGCCGGTGTCGGTGCGGGTAGTGCTCGTCCCGCGCTGAAACGCGAATCCGTGACGGTGCGAATACTCGGCCAGGTAACCGCGAAAATGGATCTGATCACCCACGCGCACTTTTCGCAACACCCTGGCGATTCCAGGATCGTCGGTGAGGAGATGGTTATTCGACAGAGAAGTCATGTCGAACGCGGCCCAGGCTTCACGGGATGACGACTGCACGTAGCACACGAATTGGCCGCTGGAAAAATCGAGCTCGCGATACACGCCTTTGCGTGCATTGGTGCCCCAGACTACGCAGAGATCGGTGATGTTGAGCTTGTCGTTGGCCGCTTCGTGAATCCAGTCCCACCACGCGTCCGCGTTGTGCTTGCTGACGATCAGGCCGTGCAGATCGTACGTGTAGAGGGGCCGCACGGTGTATTCGATGCCGCCGACCGTCGTCTGGAACATCTCCTGGCTGGTGGGCCGTTGCAAAGGTTCGTCAAAGACCGCCTCGGCGAGCCGTCCCGGCGGCGGTAACGCATCGCGCTGCCACCACGCAAGCATGAACAAGGCCGCGCTTGCGATCAGCACCACTCGGACGAACAAAGAAGAGAACATTACTTTGGCCGGTAGAGTCGTTGAACAGTGCACAAGAGTGCGCACCGGCGCGCTCGTGCCGCATGTTACTACGCGGCAGCCGCGCCGCTACGGAACAGGAATCAACTCGCGCGGGCGAGCCAGCGCTCGAGATGGCCGAGCGTGTGGCGCAGGTCGCGCGTAGTCCGCCGAACACTGCCGGGCGATTGCGCGTGCAGCGGGCGCGAATCGGTCAACACGTCCGTCACGTCGCGTGCGGGGTCGCCCAGGCGGTCAAGGCGCAGCTTGATGCCATGACGCGAGAGCGAAGGTGCAAGTGCTTTGGCGCGCGCGAGAAGATTCCGGCGCGTCCTGTCGAATGCGAGCGCGCACAGCCGCCTGCGCTGTCCGTAGCTGAAGATGTTCGCGAAGAACATGTCCGCGTCCCCTGGTCCCGGTTCGAACAACTGAATAGTGGCGCCCGGATATTGACGCCCGTACTTCTCCATTCCCACTTTCATCCGGGAATGGATGATCGCGCGAAAGGTCTGGCCCAGCACCAGCGGCAGCCCGCCCTGGTTCAGCCTGGGTTGGGAAAGTCCGCCACGATGACCGGTGGAACTGGCGTCGAAGGGAACGAGCGGATTGACGCAGAAGAGCAGCGAAACGCCTTCGTCGAGCGCGACCGATGCATGCAGCGTCTTGTTGAGCGCGCCGTCGACATAATGCTCGCCGTCGATTTCCACCGGCGGGAAGAGACCAGGCAGCGCGCTCGAGGCCTCGATCGCGCGCGAGATCGGCACGTGGTCATGGCCTGGTGCACCGAAAGTCACCGATGCACCGGTGTCGAGGTTGGTGGCCACCAGGAACAGCTTGCGCCCGAGCTGCCTGAAGTCATTGGTGCGACCGGGTGCTGCGAACAGGCGCGCGAGGAAGGCGTCGATTGCGCGGTTGTCGAAAACGCCGGTGGGCACGGCCTGCGCGAGCGTTGCGAAAGATTCCATGATGCCGCGGTGGAACGGGTCGCGCAGGTACTGCATCGACGCGCGCAGCGCGAGCCCGGGCAATGCGGCAAGGCGGCGGCCGAATTCACCGAAGGCCGGGCGCAGGAATATTTCGGGTTTCAGCGCCGCATCGGCGCCGTCGGCGATGAACAACCGGTACATCTGCGCCGGCGAAATGCCATTGGCCAGCGCCGCGGCAACGAAACCGCCCGACGACACGCCAACGTAGGCGTCGAGACGATTCAGGTCGAGGCCATCGAGGGAATCCGCAAGCGCGAGCAGCGCGCCGACTTCATAGATGCCGCCCAACGGGCCGCCTCCGGCAAGCGCCAAACCTATCTTTCCCGGTGCGGCCACAGACGACTTGTCCGCCGCCTTGGCAACCGGCGTGGCATCTGAATGGGCCGACTGCTTGGGGGCTGCGTAAAAAGATGCGCGGGCGCGTGGGCGCCCGCGCTTCCGGGCCGGTGTCCTGCGCCCGGATGCCGTCTTGTCCGGCATGGTTCTCCTCATGCGTGTTGTGCGGGCCGCGTCTTTACGCGGCCCTTGCACGCAATGTTAGCGGAGAATTACCTCTTCGTGGCGGACCTGACGGTGCGCTTCGCGCGCTTCACCGTTTTTGCCGCACGGGTCTTGATCACACGCTTGGTCTTGGCGGCAGTCTTTTTCACGGCGCGCTTGGCCTTGACGGGCGATGACGTCTTCAGCATCGCAGGCAGCGTGACCTTCGGCAGCGACTTCGGCAGGTTGTTCTGCACGAGTGTGACCGCGGTGGTCGCCGCTTTCCGGACTGTCGACTTCACGGTCGTGCGCGCCTGCTTCCAGACGGCGTTGGCGCGGGTGATGGAGACTTCGAGGCCGTCGCCGACCATGCGCATGGCCTTCGATTCGACCGCGGTGCCTTCCTTCACGAGCGTGCGAAAGACGTGGCCGGCTTCGCTTTGCGCCCAGTCGCGCGTGACGACAGCGGCGCCCAGGCTTGCGAGCCATACCTGGCGCGAAGCGGCGATGACGGCGTCGCCGACGGGGGTGTTGCGGTTCTGGATCATGGTACGCATCGTTGATTCTCCTTCAAGTTAACGGTAGTGCCGGAATGAAAGCGGCGCGATGGTTGCGCGCTCAGTGTTCAACTCGGTGTCCAACTCAGTTTCCAACTCAATGTGCAAGCTACGCCTATCCCCTAGAGCAATCACACTAATCGGTTTCATGTTGCGACAGGAGGCCTGCCCCGGATCAGCGACGCGGCGCGAGTACCTGCGCCAGGTCGGTCGCGAGGCGCGCGACCATGCCGTAGATCGACAGCTGTGGATTGGCGCCGATCGAGGTCGGAAACAGCGAACCGTCGAATACGTGCAGATTCTCGATCTGGTGATGGCGGCCGGTGGTCGCAACGACCGCGCGCTTTGGATCGGGTCCGAGAGGTGCGCCTCCCATCACATGCGCGGATATGACAGGCGTGACCAACGGCTGGAGCACAAAGGCATCGATCGCGGCGCGGGCATCGGCCAAGCTTGTGAAGGCCGCGCCTTCGGCATGGACCGGCATCACGGATTGCGCACCGGCAGCGAACTGGATTTCCGCCATCGAGCGCAATGCGCGCCGCGCTCCATCCCAGAACAGAGGCAGCAGCGGGTAATCAAGCAGCGGCGTCCCGTCATCGCGCAATCGCACCGTCCCTCCTTGGCTTCCCGCATGGAACCCGTCACGCAAGAGCGCGATCAGAACCTGCATGCGCGGGAAATCCGCCATCCACTGCGCGTGCGCCCTGCCGTCGTCCGGCAGCGTGGTCGCGGTCAGCACCGGATGCAGAGGTGGCGCCTCGAGCTTGTAACCGAGCGGGCCATCGATCGGCTGCGTGTCGAGGAAGTGGTCGGAGTAGATTGTCTGCGGTGCGCCCGCGAAGCCGTCGACGCGTTCCGGCATCAACGCGGCTGACACGACCGTCGGATGCAGGAAGGTGCGCTTGCCCAGGATACCGTGGGGGTCGGGCGCGCCGCTGCGCAGTAGCAGCGCCGGTGTGCCGATCGCGCCGGCCGCCGCGATATACGCCCTGGCATGCACGCGCACCTTGCGCGGTGTCGGCGCGACACCGCGCGCGTCCATCGCATGACCTTCGAGCACCGTGACGCGACCTTTCGTGAGCGCGAGGTTCTGCACGCGCACGCGGGTCACGAGCGTGGCGCCTTTCGCAAGAGCGCCGGGAATCGTCGTGACCAGCATCGACTGCTTGGCATTGGTGGGGCAGCCCATCCCGCAGTAGCCAATGTTCCAGCAGCCCTTGACGTTGCGGCGGATTGCCGCAGCAGAGATGCCGATTTTCCGGGCGCCGCGCGCGAGCGCCTCGTTGTTCGCGTTGGGCGCGACCTCCCAGGGAGCGATCGAAAGGCGCGCTTCCATTTGCGCGAACCATGGCGCCAGATCGGAGGCAGTGAAACCGGTGAGTCCGAATTCGCGTTGCCAGAATGCCAGCGTGGCAGGCGGCGTGCGGAACGAACTGGTCCAGTTGACCGTCGTTCCGCCGCCAACGCAACGGCCCTGCAGGATGTTGATCGCCTTGTCGTGCGTTTTGCGCGCCGCGGACTCCTGGTACAACTCCGGATAGGCCTCCGATTCGCGCATCCGGAAATCAGTTGACGTCCTGAGCGGTCCTTCTTCCAGCACGACCACCGTGAGTCCCGCGTTGGCGAGAATTTCCGCGGCCGTGCCGCCACCGGCACCGCTGCCGGCGATCGCGACGTCCGCATCGAGCGTGATGTCCTCCGCAAGCATGGACGCGTCGATCACCTTCCACCCCGACGCCAGGCCGGCCTCGAAGGGATCGGGGATCCCGGACTTGCGAACGGGGGTCATGCGGCGAGGTCGGGAGGACCCGGATACCCGATCCGTTGCCACGACTCCGGATTGCCGTACCAGGCGGCGAAGGTGAGCTGATGCAACGCGCAATAGGCCGAGTGCAGCAACGTGAGCGAACTGCGGCGAAAGCGGTCGACGCAAGCGCGCACCTCGGCCTCCGACGCTTTGTTCCAGGGTTCGCTCACGCGCGCGATCGCGAGACGCGCGGGCGGCAACGCCAGCAGTGCGAACAATTGCCGCAGTTCCTCCTGTGCTCCAGGCGGCAGTCCCGATACGGCAAAGTCAATGCCCCGCACGGTGTCGGCAATGGCCTCCCGCCTCGTCTCCGCGACCGTCGGAAGCGCGCCGGCCAGCAGCACGGGGACGATGGCGCCAAGGATCGCCTGCGCGTCGGCGTCGAGCGCGCGAAGTGAGGCATTGCCCGGAGGCGCGTGCGGGCCGCGCAACCAGCCTGCGGTCGCGAGCGCGGCGGCGCCAAAGAGACCGGTGGTGATGAACTTGCGGCGGGAGATCATCGGTGGTGGCAGGAGGGCGAACCCGCATGGCGGCGCGGCCGGCGGGGGTCCCCGACATTAGACAGCACGCGTAGAGGAAACAATCTAAAGGAAACGCTTCGCTGCGGTCCGGCAAGGCAGGATCGACCAATTTGGTGAAAATTCGACAGGAAAAGACCACGGGCATCGGATAGACTCTTGCGGGCACGATCGAATCCAAGGGTATTCGCGACAAGCTCCATGGCCGAAACAGATTCCGTTCCAGCCGCATCGGCGGTGCTCGTACGCGAATTGTCGCGCGTCCAGCGTCTCCACGCCGAACGTACCGGGAACCCGATCCTCCAGGGTTCGCTGGAACGCGTTGCGAATTGGCAGGCGCGGCGATTGCGAATGACGTATGCCGACCTTGCCGCCGATACTCGCTATGGGGCGGCGATCACCTTTTTCCAGAGCGATCTCTACGGCCCCGGTGATTTCAGTCGCCGCGATGCTGATCTGGCCCGGGTTGTACCGATGATGGTGAAGGTGCTGCCGGAGCGCGTGATCGCGACTGTGGCGCTGGCGATGGAGTTGAACGGATTGTCGCAGGAACTCGACCGGGTGCTGCTCGCGCGGCTGCCTCGCGCGGACGGGCATTTCAACGTGCTCGAATATTGCAAGGCCTATCGCCGCGCCGGCAACTTTCCGTTGCGTCGCCGGCAGATCAAGCTGATCGTCGAAGTCGGAACCGCCCTCGATCAGCACGCCGGCAAGCCGTTGCCACGCACGGCGCTCGCGATGATGCGGCAACCGGCAAGGCTCGCGGGCCTGTCCGGTCTGCAGGATTTCCTCGAGCGCGGCTTTTCGGCGTTCCGTGCCATGGGCGGCGCAGACGAATTCCTGCGCACGATCGACACGAGGGAAACCGAGATCATGGCGGCGATCGTCGGCGGCGCGACGGATCCGTTTGCCGATCCCTTGTTGTTCCGGCTTTCGCCACCCGCCGGCGAGCCGACGAAAAACTAGCTCAACAGCGTGTCGAGCTGCGTGACGATTTCACGCTCGATCGTCGGCTTCAGCAGTCCCAGCATCAAGCCAAGCTGCACGTCGAGCTTGATCCGGTCCTTGCCCACGTGCATGCGCCCGGTAACTCCCGGACGCCCGAAGTCGATGTGGTCGCCGTCCCATTCGTAGTCGAGGTCGAAGCGCTTGTTCAGGTCCTTCGCGATTTTCTCCGCGACGGTCCGGGCCTGTCTGTGAGTGAGCGAGTGCTTGCGGGCGATCGAGATGGTGGCCATAGGCAGGTTCTCCATCGCGCAGTATAGCCAAAAGGCATTCCGCGGCGATGGATTGTCTTCGGCCAAGTGGGCACAATCCCGGGGACAAGACCGCGCCAGGCGCGGCAGGAGGAGCCGCATGCCAGGCAACATCGCAGAATTTTTTTCGCGACACCTGAGGCGGCCGAAGCACGCCCTGTTCCGCCACTTTGTCGACAACGCATGGCGTGACGTGACCGTCGAAGAAGTCGCCGAACTTGTTCGCCGATGGCAGGCGGCGTTCCGGCGCGATGGGTACGTGAAGGGC
>JAYTIR010000472.1:0-1711 GCA_043731765.1 Burkholderiales bacterium | reverse complement strand
CGCAGCTGGTTCGCCGGCAAAGCCGACTCGCACATCCATTCCAGCGCGTTTCGCAACGGGACATTGCAGGGGGCGTATTTCCTCGTCGCCGCGCGCGCGCTGGGCTTCGATTGCGGACCGATGTCCGGATTCGACAATGCCCTGGTGGATGCCGCGTTCTTTCCGGACGGCAAGTGGAAGTCGAACTTCCTGATCAACCTGGGCCACGGCGATCCGGCAAAGGTCAGGCCGCGCAATCCACGGCTGACATTCGAGGAGGCGTGCCGGATCGTCTAGCGGAAGGACATTGCGGGAGCCGCTCCCCGGCTCAGTCGATCCGCTCGTAGGCCGGCAAGGTCAGGAACTCGACAAACGTATCGTTGTTGACCAGCTCCGCGAAGATCTTCGCGGCCTCGTCGTACTTGCCGGCACCAAACGCCTCGCCTAGCAGGTCTCGGATCTTCTTCATCTCTTCCGGGATCATCAGCGCGACCATCTCCTTCGTTACCTTGCGGCCGTCGTCCAGCCGGCCCTTGGGCGAGCGGATCCATTGCCACACCTGCGAGCGCGAAATTTCCGCCGTGGCGGCATCTTCCATCAGGTTGAAGATCGGCACCGCGCCCTGCCCGGCGAGCCACGCGCCGATGTACTGGATCGCGACGTTGATGTTGAGCCGAAGTCCCTTTTCGGTGATCGGCTGCTCGGGTTCGAACTTGATCAGGTCCGCCGCGCTCACCTGCACGTCGTCGCGCTTGGTCAACGCAATCTGATTCGGCGTGGGCATGATCCGGTTGAACGCCTCCAGCGCCACGGGAACCAGGCCGGGGTGCGCGACCCACGTGCCATCGTGGCCGTAGGTGGCTTCGCGTTCCTTGTCGATCTTCACTTTCGCGAATGCTTCACGATTGGCGACCTCGTCGTTCTTCACCGGGATTTGCGCCGCCATCCCGCCCATCGCATGGATGTTGCGCCGGTGGCAGGTCTTGATGCAGAGCTCGGCATAACTCTTGAGGAAATGCGTCGTCATGGTGACCAGCGCGCGGTCGGCAAGGCAGAAGTCGTGGTTGTTCCGGAATTTCTTGATGCAGGAGAAGATGTAATCCCAGCGTCCGCAGTTGAGCCCGGCCGAATGCTCGCGCAGTTCGAACAGGATTTCATCCATTTCGTAGGCGGCGAGGATCGTCTCGATCAGGACCGTCGCCTTCACGGTTCCGGTCGGAATGCCGAGTTCGTCTTGCGCCATCACGAAGATGTCGTTCCACAGCCGCGCCTCGAGATGGCTCTCCAGTTTGGGCAAATAGAAGTACGGGCCGCTGCCGCGCGCGACAAGTTCCCTGGCGTTGTGGAAAAAATACAGTGCGAAGTCGAAGATGCCGGCCGATACCATCTGGCCGTCGACCTTGAAGTGCTTTTCCGGCAAATGCCACCCGCGCGGGCGCACGAACAGCGTGGCGAGCTTGTCCTTGAGCGCGTACGTCTTGCCTTCCGGCGAGACAAAATCGATGCGGCGGCGGTTCGCGTCGCGCAGGTTGATTTGCCCCTCGATGTTGTTGTCCCAGCCGGGTGTGTTGGCGTCCTCGAAGTCGGCCATGAAGACCTGGGCGCCCGAATTGAGCGCATTGACGATCATCTTGCGGTCCACCGGGCCGGTGATTTCCACGCGCCGGTCAGTGATATCGGCGCCGAAGGGAGCGCACGTCCAGTCGCCTTCGCGCACGGCGCGCGTTTCGGG
>JAYTIR010000471.1:0-5745 GCA_043731765.1 Burkholderiales bacterium | reverse complement strand
CGCAAGCACCACCTCGTGCCGTTCGGGGAATTGATCCCGCTCAAGTCGGTGTTCGGATGGTTCATCAACCGCATATTGAACATTCCACTTGCCGACCAGGCCGCGGGACCTGCGCTGCAGCGGCCGTTCGACGTGGCGGGCCAGCGGGTGGCGGTCAATATCTGCTACGAAGACGTGTTCGGCGCGGAACTGGCGGGCGTGGCGCGCGACGCCACGCTGTACGTCAACGTCACCAACGACGCGTGGTACGGCCGCTCGATCGGCGCGTTGCAGCACAATCAGATCGCGGCAATGCGCGCATTGGAATTGGGACGTCCGATGCTGCGCGCGACCAACACCGGCATCACCTCGGCGATTGCCCATGATGGACTTGTGCTCGCCGAATTGCCCTGGTTCGCGCAGGGCATTCTGGAAATAGAAATTGCCGGACGGCGCGGCGAAACGCCGTATGTCCGATGGGGCGATGCGTTGGTCGTGGCCCTTGCCGGCCTCGTTCTGATGGTCGTTTTTGCGACTTCTCGACGTCGCCGCAAACCCGCCTAGCGGCATCCCGCAAACTTCGCTCAACGCCCCAGTCATTGCCGACGAACTGGGCAAGGAATCCGGCGCGTCACTGGCCGACTCTACAACAGCCTCCGGCGGCGGCATGTCGCCGCGTCTTGGGGAAGCGCTGCGATATCCCGTAAAATCGAAATCTTTGGCGCCCTAGGAAGAACCCGCGGACTTAGCTTCCGCGCGCCCCGTCGATGCTTACGTTCCAGCAAGTCATCCTCAAACTCCAAGGTTACTGGGGCGACCGCGGCTGCGCCCTATTGCAGCCCTACGACATGGAGGTCGGTGCCGGTACCTCGCACACTGCGACCTTCCTGCGCGCGCTCGGCCCCGAACCATGGCGCGCGGCGTATGTGCAGCCTTCGCGCCGGCCGAAAGACGGACGCTATGGCGAAAATCCGAATCGCCTGCACCAGCACCACCAGTTCCAGGTCGTGCTGAAGCCGTCCCCGGCTGAGATCCTCGACCTCTATCTCGGCTCGCTCGCCGAACTCGGCTTCGACTTGAAGAAGAACGACGTCCGCTTGGTCGAGGATGATTGGGAAAACCCGACTCTCGGCGCCTGGGGCCTGGGCTGGGAAGTGTGGATGACCGGGATGGAAATCACCCAGTTCACCTATTTCCAGCAGGTGGGCGGACTCGATTGCAATCCGATCACCGGCGAAATCACGTACGGCCTGGAGCGGATGTGCATGTACCTGCAAGACGTCGAGTCGGTGTACGACCTGCGCTATGCCGACACGATTTCCTACCGCGACGTGTTTTTCCAGAACGAGGTCGAGCAGTCGAAATACGCGTTCGACGAATCCAACGCGCCAAAACTGTTCGAGCAGTTCGCCTTCTTCGAATCCGAGGCGCGGCGGCTGTTGGAAGCGAAGCTGCCGCTGCCCGGTTACGAAATGATCCTGAAAGCCGGCCACACGTTCAACCTGCTTGATGCGCGCGGTGCGATCTCGGTGACCGAACGCGCCGCCTACATCGGTCGTATCCGCAATCTCTCGCGACAGGTCGCCACGGCGTATGTCGAAGCGCGCGAGGTGCTGGGCTTTCCGATGTGCGGCATCGACGTCGCAACGGGAAAAATGTGATGGCGGCAGCAACTCTGGTGGTCGAACTCCTCACCGAGGAGCTGCCGCCGAAGGCGCTCCGGCGACTTGGAGACGCGTTTGCGAACGGCATCGTCACGGGCCTCCAGACGCGGGGGTTCCTGGCGGAAGGAAGTGCGAGCACGTCGTTCGCCACGCCACGCCGGTTGGCCGTGGTAATCACCCACGTCCTCGCCGTGGCGCCGGACGCGGAGGTCATCGACAGGATGATGCCAGTCAAAGTGGCGCGCGATGCTTCCGGACAACCATCCGCTGCGCTCCAGAAGAAACTGGGGGCGATGGGCCGCGCCCACTTGGCCACTGCGACGCTGGACGCCGTGGACGGCCCCGACCGGATTTACATCGCGACCGACGGCAAGGCCAACTACGTGTACCTGCGCAGCCTGACCAAGGGGCAAGACCTCGCCCGCGGACTGCAGGACGCGCTCGACGATGCGCTCACCGGTCTACCGATCCCCAAGCTCATGTCCTATCAGCGCCCGGACGGTTCGACGGTGAAGTTTGTGCGGCCGGCGCACAAGTTGATCGCGCTTCACGGCGAGAAGGTCGTTGCAATCACTACCCTGGGCCTCGACGCGGGACAGGTCACGGACGGTCATCGTTTTCTGTCGCGCCGTGACATCAGGATCGAAACGGCCAGCGCCTACGAGTCGACGCTGGAGGCCGAAGGCAAGGTCCTTCCTTCATTCGCGGCCCGCCGTGCGCACATCGTCGTGCACCTGGAAGGCGCCGCAGGTGACGCGACACCGATCATGCCCGACGCACTGCTCGACGAAGTCACTGCGCTGGTCGAATGGCCCGTCGTTTACGCGGGCACGTTCGACGCCGCTTTCCTTGACGTTCCCCAGGAATGCCTGATCCTGACCATGCAGTTGAACCAGCGGTATTTCGCGCTCGCCGACGATGCGGGGAAGCTCGTCAACCGCTTTCTGCTGGTGAGCAACATCGAGACACCTGACCCCTCCGCCATTATCTCCGGCAACGAGCGCGTGTTGCGGGCGCGCCTGGCCGATGCCAAGTTCTTCTTCGACCAGGATCGCAAGCACACGCTCGAATCACGGCTGCCGAAACTCGCCCACGTCGTCTATCACAACAAGCTCGGGACGCAGGCCGACCGGTCCGCGCGCGTTGGCGCGGTGGCGGCGGCAATCGCCGGCAATCTGGGCACTGCCGATCGCGTATTGGCACGCCGCGCCGCGAGCCTTGCCAAAGCCGATCTCGTCACGGACATGGTCGGCGAATTCCCGGAGCTGCAGGGACTGATGGGCCGCTATTACGCCGAGCACGACGGCGAGGCGCCTGAAGTATCTGCCGCCATTGAGCAGCACTACTGGCCACGATTCGCCGGCGACACGCTGCCGATCGGTCCGGTCGCGCAAAGCGTGGCGCTGGCCGACAAGCTCTACACGCTGGTCGGCATCTGGGGCATCGGCCTCATACCAACAGGCGACAAGGATCCCTTTGGCTTGCGACGCCATGCGCTCGGCGTGCTGAGGATCCTTCTGGAATGCCGCCTGCCACTGTCTCTGACTGACCTTATCAAGTGGGCCGTAGACACCTTTCCTGCAAGTACGATTGCCCCGGACACCGCAAAGGGCGTCTACGGATTCATGCTCGTCCGCCTGCGCCAGCTACTGCGCGACGGAGGTGCATCCGCAAACGAAGTCGAGGCGGTGCTGGCGGACAATCCCGAACGCATCGACCTGGTGGCATCGCGCCTGGCCGCCGTGCAGGCGTTCGCAGCGCTGCCGGAGGCCGCCGCGCTTTCGGCCGCGAACAAGCGCATCGTCAACATCCTGCGCAAGAGTGAAGGCGAGGCGGCGCCTGCCGTGGACCGTGGCCGGCTGGCCGACGGCGCCGAGCACGACCTTTTCATGGCCTTCCAGAAGCTGGAACCGCAGGTGAATGCGGACTACGAAAAAGGAGATTTCACCGCGGCGCTGCGCGCGCTCGCCACGGCGAAACCCGCGGTCGACCGCTATTTCGACGACGTGATGGTGATGGTGGACGACCCCGCCATCCGCGCCAACCGGCTGGCACTCCTGCGCGGCGTCGCCGCCACGATGAACCGCGTCGCCGACATCTCCAAACTGGCACAATAGGCCGGTCATGGTCCAGTTCGCCTCCGACGCCGTGGTCGCGACCCGCGCGGCCAAGCTCATCGTCCTCGATCGCGACGGCGTCATCAATTACGACAGCGACCAGTACATCAAGTCGCCTGAAGAGTGGCGGCCGATCCCGGGGAGCCTCGAGGCAATCGCGCGGCTGAATCACGCCGGCTACCGCGTCGTGGTCGCCACCAACCAGTCGGGCATCGGGCGCGGCCTGTTCGACATGGCGACGTTGAATTCGATCCACGACAAGATGCACAAGGCGCTGACGCACGTCGGCGGCCGGCTGGACGCGGTATTCTTCTGCCCGCACACGGCCGACGCGAAGTGCGAATGCCGCAAACCCAAGCCGGGCATGCTTTCCGAGATCGGCAAGCGCTTCAATTCCGAGTTGACGGGGTTGCCCTGCGTCGGCGATTCTTTGCGCGACCTGATGTCCGCGGATGGTGTCGGCGCCCAGCCGATGCTGGTGCTCACCGGGAAAGGCGAAAAGACTTTGCGAGACGGCAATTTTCCGAAGAACACCGTGATCTTTCCGGACCTGGCCTTCGCGGTGTCGGCGCTACTGGCCGGCGAGTGATCGGCGGGCGCAGAGCTAAACCGGTGTCGGCGCTGCGCTCCCTCCTCTTCCTGCTGTTCCAGCTTGTCGTGACGCCATTCTATGCGGTCGCGATGGTGCTGATGGCGTGGTCGCCGCGCATCACGACCTACAAGATGGCGGTCAGCTGGTGCGCGGTCAATCTCTGGGGCGCGCGGACCATCTGCGGGATAAGGTGGCAAGTCCACGGCCGCGAAAATATTCCTGAAGGCAGCAAGCTTGTCCCCCACATCGTCCTGTCCAAGCACAGCTCGACCTGGGAGACACTTTCCCTGACCCAGTATTTTCCGTGCCTGGCCTTTGTCGCGAAAAAGGAGCTGCTGTCGATCCCGTTCTTCGGTTGGGGCTTTGCTACGGCCTCCCCGATCACCATCGACCGCAAGGCCGGCGTGGACGCGATGCAGCAGATCGCAACACAAGGACGCGAACGCTTCACGCAGGGTTTCTGGATCTGCATCTATCCGGAGGGAACACGGATCAGGGCCGGCACGCGCGCGAAGTTCAAGACCGGCGGCGCCCGCCTTGCCATTACGCTCGACGTGCCGATCATCCCGGTCGCGCACAATGCCGGTTACCTGTGGCCCAAGGGCATCTTCGGCAAGAAGCCCGGGATGATCACGATGACGATCGGCAAGCCGATATCACCGACCGGCAAGGAGCCTCTGGCGCTGATGCAGGAAGTGGCGGCGTGGATCGAGGGCGAAGTCGCGCGACTGGGGGTGCCCACGTGATGCGCACGCGCGCACGGCCGACCACCGCGCACCTTCGTCTCGACGAGGTCGACCGCGGACCCGACGTCATACGCCGCGTGCGCGACGGTCTCGCCAAACGCGTCGTGCTGTCGGGTGAGACGGTCGACTACCGGCTGATCCGCGCCCGCCGCCGCACCATCGGCATGGAAGTCGATCTGGAGGGCCTGACGGTCCGGGCACCGCGCTGGGTGACGCTGTCCGAGATCGAGGCCGCATTGGCCGAACGCGCGAAGTGGATCGTCAAGGCGCTTGCCGAATGGCGGAGTCGCCGCCGCGACGTGATGCCGCGCATTTGGAAATCGGGCGCGCCGATCCTGTACGGCGGACGCGAACTGGCGCTGGAGGTTTTTCCGTCGCGGCGTGCCACCGTGGCATCCGATCTCTTCAACCTCACCGTGCTCCACCCCCACGCCCACGACGAGCGGGAAGTGGCGGCGCTGGTAAGCAAATGGCTGAAGGACGAGGCGTGGAATCTGGTTGCGCCGCAGGTCATTCGGTATGCGCAGAGGATCACCTCCACCGCGCCCGCCATGCGCCTGTCCAACGCCCGCAGCGAATGGGGCAGCTGCAACGCGCGCGGCGAAATCCGCCTCAACTGGCGGCTGGTGCAGCTACCGCCGGCGTTG
>JAYTIR010000470.1:0-7650 GCA_043731765.1 Burkholderiales bacterium | reverse complement strand
ATGTCATCGGCGAGCTTGGTGAGAAACGTGAGTTCGCGCACCTGCATCCTCGCCACGGCAAACGCCTTCTCGACGTCCAGCATCTGCGCCAGAACTTCTTCGAGCGCCCGGCTTTCCGCGCGCGCGTCGGTCAGCAGCATCGACAACATGCGGACGTCCCCAGCGGCCTGCGCGTCCGCAGCTTGTTCCCGCCGCTCGAGCTGGCGTTCCAGGAATTCGAGAGGGAGCGCGGTATCGGTTTCGCTGACCGCGTCGATGCCGTGCAGCCGGAGTAGATATTGCGCACGCTGAACGGGATTTTTCAGCGCGCGGTACGCCTCGTTGACTCGGGCCGACGCTTGGAGTGCGGCGCGTTTTTTCGCGTCGCTTCCGCCGGCAAAGCGGTCGGGATGCACTTCGGATTGCAATTGACGGTAGGCGTGGTCAAGCACTGCCATGTCGAAGCGGAATGCGGGAGGCAGGCCGAACAGGTCGAAATGGTTGCGGGAGAAATCGATCATCCGAATCCTCCCGAGCTGCGGGAGATGGACGCGCTATCGACTAGACGTTGAACGACTCACCACACCCGCACTCGTCCTTGACGTTCGGGTTGTTGAACTTGAAACCTTCGTTCAAGCCTTCGCGCGCGAAATCGAGCTCGGTGCCGTCGAGGTAGGGCAGGCTCTTCGGATCGATGACCACCGTCACGCCGTGGCTTTCGAACTTGAGATCCTCGGGCTTGGCGTCGTCCGCATACTCGATCTTGTAGGCGAGCCCGGAGCATCCGGTCGTGCGCACGCCCAGCCGCAGGCCCACGCCCTTGCCGCGCTTGGCAAGGTGCGCCGACACGTGCTGCGCCGCCGTCGGAGTAAGGGTCACCGCCATTCGTCGTTCTCCGTTCAGACTTGCCGCGTCAATCCGCCGCGAGCTTCGTGGCAGCCACATTTCCGTGCGACTCGCTTTCGTGGAAATCGGTGCCGTGCTTGTGCTTGTAGTCCGCCACCGCAGCCTTGATCGCATCTTCCGCCAGGATCGAGCAATGGATCTTGACCGGCGGCAGCGCCAATTCTTCCGCGATGTGCGTATTGCGGATCGTCATCGCCTGATCGAGCGTCTTGCCCTTCACCCATTCGGTGACAAGCGATGACGACGCGATCGCGGAGCCGCAGCCGTAGGTCTTGAATCTGGCGTCCTCGATGATGCCGTCGGGGCCCACCTTGATCTGCAGCTTCATCACGTCGCCGCACGCAGGTGCGCCGACCATTCCCGTGCCCACGTCGTTCGAGTCCTTCGCGAACGAGCCGACATTGCGCGGATTTTCGTAGTGATCCAGAACTTTTTCGCTGTACGCCATGATCTTGCTCCTTGAATCTAGTGAGCGGCCCAGACGATCTTGCTCAAGTCGACGCCGTCCTGATGCATTTCCCAAAGTGGGGACAGTTCGCGCAATTTTCCAACCTTGCGCTTCAGCAACGCAATCGTGTAATCGACATCCGCTTCGGTCGTGAAGCGGCCGATCGAAAAGCGGATCGAGCTGTGCGCCAGTTCGTCGCTGCGCCCCAGCGCCCGCAGAACGTACGAAGGCTCGAGCGACGCCGACGTGCACGCCGACCCCGACGACACCGCGATGTCCTTGATCGCCATGATCAGCGACTCACCCTCGACGAAATTGAAGCTCGCGTTGAGGTTGTGCGGCACCCGGCGCTCCATGTCGCCATTGACGTAGACCTCCTCGATGTCCGAGAGGCCCTTCCACAACCTGTCGCGCAGCATCCGGATGCGCTCGTTTTCGGTCGCCATCTCGAGCTTCGCAATCCGGAAGGCCTCGCCCATGCCGACGATCTGGTGCGTCGGAAGCGTGCCCGAACGCATGCCTCGCTCGTGGCCGCCGCCGTGCATCTGCGCCTCGATGCGCACGCGCGGTTTGCGGCGGACGAACAGCGCGCCCATGCCTTTCGGGCCATAGGTCTTGTGCGCCGAGAACGACATCAAGTCCACCTTGAGCGATCCCAGGTCGACCGGCACCTTGCCCGTTGCCTGCGCGGAATCGACGTGGAAGATGATGCCGCGGGCGCGGCAGATTTCGCCGATTGCCGGGATATCCTGGATCACGCCGATTTCATTGTTCACGAACATCACCGAGACTACGATCGTGTCGGGCCGCAGCGCGGACTTGAAGGCGTCGAGGTCGATGAGGCCGTCATCCTTGACGTCGAGATAGGTGACCTCGAAGCCTTCGCGCTCCAGCTCGCGCATCGTGTCGAGCGTGGCCTTGTGTTCCGTCCGGACCGTGACGAGATGCTTGCCCTTGTCCTTGTAGAAGTGCGCCGCGCCCTTCAGCGCCAGATTGATCGACTCGGTTGCGCCGGACGTCCACACCAGTTCCTTCGGGTCGCAGCCAACCAGTGCTGCGACGTGTTCGCGCGCTGCTTCCACGGCCGCCTCGGCGGTCCAGCCGAACGAATGCGAACGCGACGCCGGATTGCCGAACTCCTCGGTCAGATAGGTGACCATCTTCTGCGCGACACGCGGGTCCACCGGCGTCGTCGCCGAATAGTCGAGGTAGATCGGGAGCTTCATGGCAGTGGGTTTCACGCGGTGGCGATGACCGGCGCCTTGCATGGCGCCGCAACGATCTGCGTTTGGCGGTGATCCTGCAGCACGGCAACGTCGGCAGGCTTTTGCTGCGTGACCAGCGCCTCCAGTGAGACGCCGTGCAGGTAGGAAAAGATATGGTCGTTCAGGCCGGCCCACAGGTCGTGCGTCATGCATCGGCGATCATCGTGGCAATTTTCGCGGCCGCCGCACTGCGTCGCATCGATCGGCTCGTCCACCGCGAGAATGATGTCGGCAACCGAAACCGTGTCCGGCGCCCGCGCGAGTGTGTAGCCGCCGCCGGGACCGCGCACACTGTCGACGAGGCCGGAGCGCCGCAACTTGCCGAAAAGCTGTTCGAGGTAGGACAGCGAAATGTGCTGGCGCCCGGAAACGGCAGCAAGCGTTACCGGCCCCTTCCCGCCGTGCATCGCGACGTCGATCATCGCCGTCACGGCGAATCGTCCTTTGGTGGTCAGTCGCATGGTCGGGCCCTTTGAATCGCGCCGTTCGGTCCGATCGGATCAATTTCCGGAGTCGGCATTTGGACGGCTATTGTCCAGGACAGAAGCAATTGTCCTATACTTGAATGATTTAGTCAACTAAAAGACCCGCAAGTTCACTCAAGCATTTTGTTGATCTGGGCCGGGTCGAACCGCTCAGCGGTCGCCCTGGCATCGCCGCAATCCATGCCATCGCGCTGCAGCAGCGCGACCAGCTTGTCGAACCGGGCCTCGGTCGCCGCCGCATGGTCGAGCAGCCGGTGGATGGCCTGGACCACGGGGTCGTTCATGTCCGCCGCGATTGCATACTGCGAAAACCCGATTTTCGCAGCCTGGGCCTCGTGCCGGTCCTGCTCATCGGCGGTCACGAGGCGCGCCGGGATGCCAACGGCGGTTGCCCCTGCCGGAACGTCACGCACGACGACCGCGTTGGAGCCGATCTTGGCGCCATCGCCAATCAGGATCGGGCCGAGTGCCTTGGCGCCGGCGCCGATCACCACGTTGCGTCCCAGCGTGGGATGCCGCTTTCCCTTGTTCCAGGACGTCCCGCCGAGCGTTACTCCGTGATAGAGCGTGCAATCGTCCCCAATGACGGCCGTTTCGCCGATCACGATGCCCATGCCGTGATCGATGAAAACCCGCCGTCCGATCGAAGCTCCCGGATGGATCTCGATGCCGGTCAGCCAGCGACTCCAGTGCGCCAGCCACCGGGCAAGCCAGCGCATACCGGCGCCCCATAACGGATGGGTTATGTTGCGGTGCCACACGAGCGCGTGCAGTCCGGGGTAGCAAGTGAACACTTCCCACCGGGTTCGGGCGGCCGGGTCGCGGTCGAAAACCACGGCCATGTCTTCACGGATTCGGTCGAACATTCGGCAATTGTCCCATTTCCGATCAAATCACTCAAGTATTGACGGCTTGCGGGGAAGCGTTTGTTAAACTGGATCGTTCAAGTTCTGTAGTGGCTCCCTTCGCTTCGGCCGAGCCAGTCCAATCCCCGGAGACAACGATGACCCCGCTTGTCCGCCTTCTCCCCTTGCTGCTCGCCGCCGCCGTTGCTTTGCCCGTCCCGGCACAGACTGCGGCGCCGACACCCGCGCCCCTGGCCAACCCGTCGTCGCGAACTGCCCCGGAACCATCGAAACAATGCGTGACGGCCGGGAAGAAAGTGGACAAGGAGCAAAGGTCGCTGACCGCGGCAATCGACGCCATCGCGCACGACAAGAAGGGTCGCGAAAGTTGCTCCTCGAAAAGCATGTGCGCGCGCTACGACACCGCGATCAGCGACATGGAAAAGCGCAAGTCGCGGCACGAGACGCGCCTGACGCGCTTCAAGGAAGACGCCGACAAGGCCTGCAAGAAATCCTAGCGCAGCAGGATCGCGGCCATGATCAAGCCGAAGATGACCAGCGTGAACAGCACCAGATAGGCAATACCGACCAGGAACGTGCGTGCGAACAGGCCGATCCACCGGCCGCGGTAAACCACCTTCGTCGCCCACAGACCGTAGAGCAGGCACCAGATTCCCAGTGCCACGCCTACCCATCTGAGCGGAATCGCCAGCGCCAGCACGCCGACCAGGAACAGGAACGCGTGGGTATTCGCCGCGAACACGAGATGCTCCGCGTAGCGGTTCGGCCGATCGGGATACCGCCGCCCCCGCCCCAGATAAGCAATCATCTGCAGCAGCGCAAACGCCGGCATGAGCACGAACATGGCGTAGGGACCGTAGCGCGCCATGCCCAGGAAAACCTGCTCCGATTTTTCCTGCCGGTTGAGCCCGTTGAAATGTTCGAAGCGCTTTTGCAGGTCCTTTGACCACGGCGCGTCGGCGCCTGGAATGTCGAGATTGAAATCGCGGTCCACGTGGATCGTGAAGCCCGGCACGTTGAAGATGTCGCCTCCGGTTTCGCCTTCATCGAATTTCAATACGGGTTTCGCCGGTGCTTTCGGCCCCGCGGTCTCGCGGGCCGAAGCGCCCGATGGCGCGGCCGCGTTGTCGTCAACGATGACCGGCGCATTGCCAAAAATGCGGATGGCGGCGAACAGCGCAAGTGAAAGCACCAGGAACAGTCGCGCGGGCCGGATATAGCGGCGCCTGCGGCCTGCGAAATATTCCCGAGTGAGGAATCCGGGACGGAACAGCAGCGCGGCCAACGTGCGCCATAGCCGGCCGTCCAGGGAGACATAGCGGCCCGTCGCTTCGCGCAGGAAAACCCGCGCGGTCGGCAACTTCACCCGCGTCTCCTGCCCACAAAGGGCACAGTATTCGCCGGTCGCGTTCGCGCCACAGTTGCGGCATTTGAACGTCGGCGTAATCGGGTCAGCGCGGGTGGATTCGGGACACATCGGGATGGAGTCGCCGGGTCAGAAGATCACGAAGCGCGCGGAATGATAACCGAGCGGCCAGCGGCCGCCCTTGAACAGCGCGTATTTCCGGACGAAGCGATGGTCAGTCTTTTCACCCGCCATTTCCGCCAGCGCGCTCTGATGCGCGGCCAGCAACGCCATTCCGGAAGCTTCACCGACAATGGCGGTGTCGGCCACGCCGGCGGCCGTTGCCGCGGCCGCTGCCGCGCCGCGAACCTCGACGTCAAGTCCGCGGCTCATTTCATTCACGCAGAGAAGCAATTCGGACTCGGGCCGAAATTCCGCGGCGCGCGTCCACAGCAATTCGCGCTCCTCCTCTTCCTGGTCCCACCACGTTGAATCGCGCTCGGATGCATGAACGAAGGCGGCCGCCTCCTGCCATGACGCGAGGAGCGTGACAGCGACCGGCGCGTGAGGTGCCACGATCCGCATCAACTCGTCAATGGCGGCGGTTTCCGCCGAGCTAAGCGGCAGCCCGACACGCGCAAACCAGCCGGTCATCGCTTGCCCGCCTTGCCGACGAATTCATCGACGCGGGCCAGTATTCCGCGCAGGATGTTCACCTCTTCGCGCTCCAGGACCGCGCGTCCGAAGAGTCGCCGCAAGCGCGGCAGCAGGCGGCGCGGGTTGCCCGGATTCAGAAACCGCATTGCCGTGAGCGTGCGGCGCGCGTGGGCATGGAGCGATTCGATTTCATCGTGCGTTGCCGCGGTGAAGCGTGGCGCGGACCAGACCTCCCCGGCACCGGACGCGACGCGCAGTTCGTAGGCGGCGACCTGTACGGCTGCGGCGACGTTGAGCGACGGATAATCCTCGTTAGCCGGAATCGTGGCTGTGATGCCGCAGCGCGCGAGCTCCTCGTTGGACAGGCCCGACATTTCGGTGCCGAATACGATGGCCACATCGCCCGCGTCCGCGTGTGCAATCGCCTCTACCGCGGCTTCGCGCAAGGCCAGCACGCGCCCCGCGTATTCGCGCGGCCGCGCCGACAGGCCGATGGCCAGCGCGCAGCCGGCGAGCGCCTCGTCGAGCGTCGCGACAACGCGGGCGGCATCGAGTACACCAGTCGCGCCCGTAGCCAGCGCCACGGCTTCCGGATCCGGGAAGCGCGAGGGAGCGACCAGCACCAGTCGCGCGAGGCCCATGGTCAGCATGGCGCGGGCCGCAGCGCCGATGTTGCCGGGATGACGGGTGCGCACAAGTACGATGCGGATGCGCGCGAGCGTAGCGGCTTGGGTGGTCACGGTCAGGGACGGAGAAACACGATGGAAGCAGGTAAAATAGCCGCATTCCGCTCTTTTGACACGCGGCGCGACATCGCCGCGACAATACGCCATGCATCCCATGCTCACGACGGCCGTGAAGGCCGCCCGCCGCGCCGGCAACATCATCAACCGCGGGGCACGGGACCTGGACCTCCTCACGGTCACCGCGAAGGGTCCCAAGGATTTCGTGAGCGAAATCGACCGCGGCGCCGAAGCGGCGATCGTCGAAACGATCCTCAAGTCGTATCCGGACCACGCGATCCTCGCCGAGGAAGGCACCAACAAGGGCAGCAATCCCGATGCCGAATACGTCTGGATCATCGATCCGCTCGACGGCACCACGAACTTCCTGCATGGCTTCCCGCAGTATTGCGTATCGATAGCTCTTGCGCACAAGGACGTCGTCCAGCAGGGCG
This sequence comes from Burkholderiales bacterium, assembly GCA_043731765.1. Lineage (GTDB taxonomy): Bacteria > Pseudomonadota > Gammaproteobacteria > Burkholderiales > Casimicrobiaceae > VBCG01. The sequence goes on along the minus strand of JAYTIR010000470.1, from coordinate 522 downwards.
TCATCTTCGACCCCGTGCGCAATGACCTCTTCACCGCCACGCGCGGCCGGGGCGCATTCCTGAACGACCGGCGCATTCGCGTCTCGCGTCGGCAGCACCTGCGCGATTGCCTGATCGGGACCGGCTTTCCGTTCCGGGACGGCAGCTACCTCGACACCTATCTGCAGATGATGAAGGCGATGATCACGCAGACCGCGGGATTGCGTCGTCCGGGCGCGGCCGCGCTCGACCTGGCATATGTCGCCGCGGGCTTTTACGACGGCTTCTGGGAAGTGGGTCTGAACCCATGGGATGTGGCGGCGGGCAGCCTGCTGGTGCTCGAGGCCGGTGGTTTGATCGGCGACCTGACCGGCGAAGGCGGTTATCTGTACAGTGGCCAGGTCATTGCCGCCAGCCCCAAGATCTTCGCCCAGATGGTCACAACACTTGCGCCCTATCGTCAGGACATGCAGCGCGACCGCACCGCAGCAATCGCCGACTCGAAAACGTAACTCCGTCAGGGGCTTACGCTAGCCATTTTAC